>NZ_JBGUAV010000004.1:0-269803 GCF_041821005.1 Halalkalibacter sp. AB-rgal2 | reverse complement strand
TAAATATGGTAATCGATTATCTTCTCGCATTCCCTATCGTAAAATTTTTCACTAAAGTAGGAGTATTCGAATTCAAGAAAATGAGACCTAAACATTTTTACATATTGTCAGTTGTAACAGCAATCGTTATTTATTTTTATCAATTATTAGTGGAACGAACTATTGTAAAAGAGGTTAAAAAATATTAGAAGAAGTAATGTTGTTTATACCCCTTATAAAACAAAAGGCGTTGTTTTAGGATAATAATGAGATTAAAAATATTTTAACTAAACTTGCTGTTAGAAGTTCAGGGGTTATTCCATAGGGCGCTTTAATGGAATAAGGATCATAGAAATGATCAAACTTTTTTATAAAAGAATGATTCAATTGAATATAGAAAAAGCGTGTTTTGATCAATCTTTTTTCAAAACACGCTTTTTCTATTTGCTATTTTATCAAGGTTTATAGAGTTAATTTAATCAAACCCTATTTCATTGCTACAAAACTGTTTCAATAATAGGAAAAAAAGCTCGTTACGTAAGGTACTCCTTTCGTAACGAGCTGTTCATAGAGATGATTATACTTCCATAATAATTGGTAAAATCATTGGCTTTCGCTTTGTTCGTTCATATAAAAACGGACCGAGTAAATCTGTAATTTCATTTTTTATTTCAGACCATTGTGATGTTTTACGCTCCATTACCTCATTCAAATGATTCGATAGAAGCTTCTGAGATTCATGAATTAAGTCTCCAGATTCACGCATATAGACAAATCCTCGCGAGATTAAGTCAGGGCCAGCCGTAACCTTAAATTCCTTCATATTTAGGCTAACGACAACTACTACTAAACCTTCCTCTGATAAGATTCGGCGATCACGTAAAACGATATTACCAATATCACCAATTCCATTTCCGTCAACATACACAGAGCCGGAAGGAACCTTCCCAACGACACCTGCTTCTTCAGGATGAAGAGCTAACACATCTCCATTATCCATAATGAAACAATTTTGTTCGGGTATTCCACAATCCTGTGCTAATTGAATATGCATCTTTAGCATGCGGTATTCACCATGAATAGGCATGAAATATTGAGGCTTCATCAGTCTAAGCATTAATTTCTGTTCTTCTTGACCACCGTGACCAGATGTGTGTATATCATTTAATGAACCATGGATGACATTAGCGCCAGCACGAAAAAGTTGATTGATCGTTTTACTCACACTTAATGTATTTCCTGGAATTGGCGATGATGAAAAGACAACGGTGTCTCCAGGAATGATCTGGATTTGGCGGTGTGTTCCGTTAGCAATTCGTGATAATGCCGCCATAGGCTCACCTTGACTCCCTGTGCATAGAATCGTTACTTGATTGTCAGGAAGCTTATTCAGTTGAGATGTCTCAATAAATGTATTTTTCGGTGCTTGAATATAGCCTAATTCTTGTCCGATTGCTAAGGAGGATTCCATGCTGCGTCCGAAGACAGCGATTTTACGTCCATATTTCACAGCTGATTCCACAACTTGCTGCAGGCGATGAATATTCGATGCAAATGTAGCAAAGATGACTCTGCCTTCAACCTTACGGAAAATATTATCGATGCTTTCGCCAACTTTTCGCTCAGACATTGTAAATTCAGGTATTTCACTATTCGTACTATCTGATAATAAGCATAGTACGCCTTCTTCACCAATTTTGGCCATTTTTGTTAAGTTAGCAGGTTCTCCAACTGGAGTGAAATCAAACTTGAAATCACCCGTGTGTACAACACTACCAGGTGGAGTCTTCACGACAATTCCGTATGCATCAGGGATACTATGGGTCGTGCGAAAGAAGGATACTGACGTTTTCGTAAATTTGACGACTTGATCCTCATGAATTTCATGTAGCTTCGTTCTTCTTAGAAGCCCATGCTCTTCTAATTTCCCTTTCAGAAGTCCAAGAGCTAATTTTCCTCCGTATACTGGAACATTGACAGATCGTAATAAATATGGAATACCACCGATATGGTCTTCATGTCCGTGCGTAATAAAGAGTCCTTTAATTTTGTCCTCATTTTTAACTATATAAGTATAATCAGGAATGACATAATCAATACCGAGAAGCTCGTCCTCTGGAAACTTAATTCCGGCATCAATTAAAATAATTTCATCTTGAAATTGTACAGCATACGTATTTTTCCCGATTTCTCCGAGTCCACCTAATGCAAATACGGCTGTTTGGTTGTTTTTAACTTGTTTCATAAATTATACATTCTCCACTTTGTAATCTTCTTTTTGTTGTTCATATTCTAAGTATGGACCAGAGATCGGAGTAATAAACTCAATATTATATTGGCGTGAAGCTAATTTTAAACGAACTTCTGCTTCACTCTCCGCTTCAATAAAGAGAGATTCCGTAAACTCTCGTACTGGAACCTCGGAAAAATTATTTTGATAATACACTTTAAAAATCATTTAGCTACCTCTCCTTAATTGTGGTTATAGGTTCATTATAAAGTAAATACTTCCTAATTTCATGTTTTTCTTTTTTTATTTTCGATTAAGAAGAGTCAATGATTCACAAGTAGTCGTTTTTTTCTTTGATGTCATTAACGTTGAACTTCAAAATATCGTTTCTTTGGGAGTAGGTTCTTACATTTGTTTACGATTCGCTTTCTCCATTTTTTTAGCATATGATCCCGCCTTTCTTCACAATAGTGTTCTTTTCTGTAGTATGTGTTAGTTTATGTCAGTTTGTTCAAGGGAATTTTTGTAAAAACAAGAACTTGGAAAAATAAAATGCTCTAAAAAGTCACATGGACGTTTCAGAGCATCAACCTAACTTATGCTATATACCTTTTGGAAGATGACGTTTTAATTTGTCTGAGAAGTCCTCAATTCGATCATAAAACATAATACCATCAAGGTGATCTAATTCGTGTTGAAAAACAATGGCAATAAATCCTCTTAATCGTAATGTTACTTCTTCTCCGTCTAAGGTAGTTGCTTTAACGGTTATTCTTGAATGGCGTGGAACGTTACCTGGGATATCACGATCGACTGATAAGCAACCCTCTCCGCCTTCTAAATGATTTTCTTCGACTGAATGACTTATAACCTTTGGGTTAACGATGCCCATACTATATAAACGGTCTTGTTCATCCGTTGCATGAATGGCAAACATTCGCTTTGAAACACCAACCTGTGGGGCAGCTAATCCGACACCAGGGCGAAGGTCATGTTTTTCAGCTAATTCCGGGTCTTGACTATTAATAACAAAATCAAGCATGTCCTGTAACAGTGATCTATCTTCTTCATTTAAAGGTAAAGGAACCTCTGCTGCTTTTTGACGCAAAATAGGGTTTCCTTCTCGAACGATATCCTTCATTGTAATCATTTATGTATCACTCCTTGTTAACTTTAACACTAATGGGATAGTGGGCAAGCATTCTTTAATGTATTCTTATGTTAACGTGAAATAAGGAAAAAGCAAAGGTTGATGTTATAAAAATTTTCAAAAAACGAATTGGGGAATGTGCACAATTACGGCAAGTAATTGTGCACATTCTCGTGATTAGGGGATGAATATAGGAGAAATTAACCTCCGAATTTTGATGCGCCGACAATAATTAAGAGGATGAAAAGAACTACAATCAACGCAAAGCCCTTTCCAGCACCTCTGTCGCAGTGGCTAGGACCATATTGCATAGGACCATATTGCATTGGAGCTACTTGACCACCATAGCCATATCCACATGGGTCATAGCAACATTGTTGACCAGCACCGTAACCGTAACCAAACATGAGCCATTCCTCCTTTATAAGCGTATCGCATTGTAGCGATTCACTAATTACTGTATGCATGTTACATATAAGCGGTTGGACGTTTGCCCAATTCTGATCGTTTATTTTAATTTATTGTACTGGCTCATATTCATTGTACTTCGCTCATATAATAGCAACGTTTACATTTACATGGGCAAAAAAGATGTGTATGGTTAAGCTAGATATTAAAGTGAGAAGGAGGGGAGTTTTGTGAAATACATACAATTTTTACTAATAATTGGACTAGCATGTTTCGTGCTTACAGCTTGTGGTGGGGATCCAGCTCAAGACGTATATGAACACTTAGAGACAGCTGTTGAACTAGAACGACCATTTGAAGAACAACAACAATCTCTCTATCATGCTGAGGAAAGAGAAAATGAATTGTTTGATGAAGTTATAACGTTAGGGACGTCTGAATTAGACGAAATTGAACCTCTTATTGAAGAAGCGCTTGAATCGATTGAGACTAGATTATCGATGGTTGAGATTGAAGAGGAGAGCATTGAAGCAAGTTTTCATGAATTTAGTGAAATTGAACAATATGAAGATCAGTTTAATGAAACCGAATTGGAAGAGCTATATTCTTCATTATTAGAAACGATGAACACTCGTTATGATGCTTATCATTTATTAAATAAAGTGTACAAAGAAGCAGCACAAGCTGACCAAGATCTATTCGAAGCATTTCTTGATGAAGATTTAACACTTGAACGATTGCAGGGGCTTGTCGATCAAGTAAATGATCATTATGAATCTGTAGATCAGCATACGCAGTCTTTTAATGAGGCAACCGATTTATACAATGAGAGTAAAAGGAAATTCTACGAAGCATCAGATTTAAACATATCCTATGAATGAGTCAGATAAACGTGCTATATGTGCCTTCTATGAGAATGACTCATAGAAGGCATTTTTATCGAGTGAACGAGCTTTCTTTTATTAGGACGTGGCGCTGTGCTAAACGGAACCTCGTTGTGTTAAAAGAAAGAAATACGCCATTTTAGCATGAGAAGTGGAACGTCATTCTGCTAATACGCAAAAAGAAGAGAAAAGTGAAGCACGATAATAATGATATGACGAAGACTCTGTTTGAAACTGTATTATAAAAAAACATATTGATCTATAACACAGTTTTAAAATAAAAGGGTTGTTAGGGTGGAAAGGAATTGTTAAATGACACAATGATACAAAAGGATTGACGAATTTATACAAAGTAGGTTAGACTTATTTTTGAAGGTGACTATTGTATTAGTTATTGAAAAGTTTTACTAATACAGTCTCAGTTGTCGATAATTATTTCAGTTCTTTAAGGCTTTGACATGAAAAAGATCTACTTGAAACTGTTATGGATAAAGGTAGATTGGGTATTCTATGCTAGAGAATGGTCAATAGTCTTGAAATTAAATGAAACATTTAAGAACGACAGAACAGGTTCTTTATTTTTGAGGAAGAGGTGAAGGTGGAAATGAATACAAAAACGTTAGAACAAGTTGAAAGTCAATTTGAAGCGTTTCAAATTTTGGATGAGGATGGAAAGTTAGTAAATGAAGAAGCGATGCCTGAGCTAAGTGATGAACAACTTCAAGAGTTAATGAAGAGAATGGTTTACACACGCATTTGGGATCAACGGGCGATCTCATTAAACCGCCAAGGGCGTCTTGGTTTCTATGCCCCTGTAGCTGGACAAGAAGCTTCAATGCTTGGTTCACAATTTGCGTTAGACAAAGAAGATTGGATCTTGCCGGGATATCGCGATGTTCCACAAATTGTATTCCAAGGACTACCACTATATCAAGCTTTTTTATGGTCACGTGGACACTATGAAGGTGGACAAATGCCTGATGGGTTAAATGTATTGTTCCCACAAATTATTATTGGAGCCCAAATTGTTCAAACTGCCGGCGTTGCACTTGGGCTTAAGCGTAAAGGAAAAGAAAATATCGCATTAACATATACAGGTGACGGTGGTGCGTCGCAAGGTGACTTCTATGAAGGAATGAACTTCGCTGGTGCATATAATGCTCCTGCTGTATTTATTGTTCAGAATAACCGTTTTGCGATTTCAGTGCCGGTTGAGAAGCAATCGGCTGCAAAAACAATTGCTCAAAAAGCAGTTGCTGCTGGTATCGAGGGCATTCAAGTCGATGGAATGGATGTATTAGCTGTTTATAAAGCGACAAATGATGCTCGTAAACGTGCATTAGCTGGAGAAGGTCCTACGTTAATTGAAACATTAACATACCGTTATGGCCCTCATACGATGGCTGGGGATGACCCAACTCGATATCGATCTTCTGATTTAGATGATGAGTGGACAAAGAAAGATCCGCTTGTTCGTTTCCGTAAATTCTTAGAAGAAAAAGGACTTTGGAACGAAGAGAAAGAGAATGAAGTTGTTGAACAAGCGAAAGCAGACGTGAAAGAAGCGATAAAGAAAGCAGATGCTGCTCCTAAGCAAAAGGTAACAGATTTGATAGGCTTTATGTTCGAGGATTTACCAGCAAATCTTCGTGAGCAAATGGAACAATACACAGCAAAGGAGTCGAAGTAACCAATGGCGCAAATGACGATGATTCAAGCGATTACGGATGCAATGCGTAATGAGCTTAAAAATAATGAAGATGTACTTGTGTTTGGGGAAGACGTTGGTCAAAACGGTGGTGTGTTCCGTGCGACTGAAGGTCTGCAAAAGGAATTTGGGGAAGAACGTGTGTTTGATACACCACTTGCAGAATCTGGTATTGGTGGTTTAGCAATTGGTTTAGGTTTAACTGGCTTCCGTCCAGTGATGGAAATTCAATTTTTTGGATTTTTGTTCGAAGTCTTTGATTCAGTAGCAGGTCAAATGAATCGTATGCGTTACCGTACAGGAGGCAAGCTAACGTCACCAATCACTGTGCGCTCTCCATTTGGTGGTGGAGTTAAAACACCTGAAATGCACGCTGATAGCTTAGAAGGACTCGTCGCACAAACACCAGGTTTAAAGGTTGTTATTCCTTCAACACCATATGATGCAAAAGGTCTACTTATTTCAGCAATTCGTGATAATGATCCTGTTGTGTATCTTGAGCATATGAAGCTTTACCGTTCATTCCGTGGAGAAGTTCCTGAAGAGGAATATACGATTCCACTTGGAAAAGCGGATATTAAACGTGAAGGTAAAGACT
The DNA here is from genome assembly GCF_041821005.1 of Halalkalibacter sp. AB-rgal2. Classification (NCBI taxonomy): domain Bacteria; kingdom Bacillati; phylum Bacillota; class Bacilli; order Caryophanales; family Bacillaceae; genus Halalkalibacter; species Halalkalibacter sp. AB-rgal2. The sequence continues at coordinate 262,846 of NZ_JBGUAV010000004.1, read as the reverse complement.
TAACCATTGTTACATATGGCGCGATGGTACACTCATCATTAAAAGCGGCTGAGGAGCTTGAAAAAGAAGGGTATGATGTGGAGGTTATTGATTTAATGACCATTAGTCCTCTTGATATCGATACAATTATTGCATCTGTTGAGAAGACAAATCGTGCAATTGTTGTTCAAGAAGCTCAAAAGCAAGCTGGGATTGCAGCGAATGTTGTGGCGGAGATTACAGAGCGTGCAATCTTGAGCCTAGAAGCCCCTGTAAAGAGAATAACAGCACCTGATACTGTGTATCCTTTTGCTGCAGCGGAAGATGTTTGGTTACCAGACTACAAAGATATTGTTGAAACAGCAAAAGAAATCATTAACTTTTAATGTATGAATAAAAAGAAGGAAAGATATTTGTCTTTCCTTTTTACCGAATCGTTAAGAAACAAAGGAGGCACATAAGGTGGCATATCAGTTTAAGTTACCAGATATTGGTGAAGGTATTCACGAAGGTGAAATTGTTAAGTGGTTTGTAAAGGCAGGCGATGAGATTAAGGAAGATGACATTCTTCTTGAAGTTCAAAATGATAAAGCAGTAGTAGAAATTCCATCACCTGTTGATGGAAAGGTGCTTGAAGTAAAAGTTGAAGAAGGTACGGTTTCAATCGTAGGCGATGTTCTTCTAACGATTGATGCTGGAGATGCTAATCCTGCAGAGGAAGAAGAGACAGTAGAAGAGGAAAAAGATGAACCAATTGCAGAAAAGCAAGAGAAGTCAGAAGAATCACCTAAGACAGATCAAAATGGCTCTACTGAAAACACTCGTGTGATCGCAATGCCTTCTGTTCGTAAATATGCTCGGGACAATGACGTAACGATTGCAAATGTGTCAGGTACTGGTAAAAATGGACGCGTATTAAAAGAAGACATTGATGCATTCTTAAATGGTGATCAAGCGGCTCCAGCAGCTGGAGCAGAGAAAGAAGAAAAAACGGCAAAAGAATCAGCAAAGCCGGCTTCTATTCCTGTTGGTGAGCTAGAGGAACGTGTTCCTTTAAAAGGTGTGCGTAAAGCAATAGCGAAAGCGATGGTTAACTCAAAGCATACCGCGCCACATGTTACTCATATGGATGAGGTTGAAGTTTCAGGATTAGTTGCTCATCGTAAGCAGTACAAAGAGGTTGCTGCAGAGCAAGGTACGAAGCTAACTTATTTACCGTATGTAGTGAAGGCTCTAACTGCTGCATTACGTAAGTTCCCAACTCTTAATGCTTCAATCGATGATGCCAATGAAGAGATTGTTTATAAGAAGTATTTCAATATTGGAATTGCGGCAGATACGGAGCATGGACTATTTGTACCTGTTATTAAAGACGCAGATCGTAAATCGATTTTCGCATTAGCTGATGAGATTAATGAGCTTGCGGCTAAAGCTCGTGATGCTAAATTAAGCGGTGATGAAATGAAGGGCGGGTGCGCGACGATTTCAAATGTAGGTTCTGCGCGTGGCTTGTGGTTTACACCAGTTATTAATCACCCAGAAGTAGCCATTTTAGGTATTGGTCGAATTGAAGAGAAGCCTGTAGTGAAGGACGGCGAAATTGTTGCTGCACCTGTTCTTGCCCTCTCTATCAGTTACGATCATCGTCTAATTGATGGAGTAACAGCACAGAATGCACTTAATCATGTGAAACGCTTGTTAAATGATCCACAATTACTATTAATGGAGGGGTAACAGATGGTTGTAGGAGATTTCGCGAACGAAGTAGATACACTAGTCATTGGTTCAGGTCCTGGGGGATATGTTGCTGCTATTCGCGCAGCGCAGTTAGGACAAAAAGTAACAATTGTTGAGAAAGGTGATATTGGTGGTGTTTGCTTGAACATAGGTTGTATCCCATCAAAAGCACTTATTTCAGCAGGACATCGCTATCATCAAGCAAAAGCTTCTGAAGATATGGGAATCGTTGCTGAAAATGTTTCCATTAATTTCGATAAGGTTCAAGAGTGGAAAGCATCCGTTGTTAAGAAATTAACAGGTGGAGTTGAAGTCTTGTTAAAAGGGAACAAAGTTGAGATTGTCAAAGGTGAAGCATATTTTGCGTCGGAGAATTCTGTACGTATTATGGATGAGTCAAGCGCTCAAACATACAATTTCAAAAATTGTATTATTGCAACGGGCTCTCGTCCAATCGAAATTCCAGCATTTAAATATACGAAGCGAGTTATTAATTCAACGGGTGCACTTGCTCTTAAAGAAGTACCAAAGAAAATGGTTGTCATTGGTGGGGGCTATATTGGGATCGAGCTAACAGGTGCGTTTTCAAATATGGGCACTGAGGTTGTTGTTCTAGAAGGAACGAAACAAATTCTTGGTGGATTTGAGAAGCAAATGGCTAAGCTTGTTGAACGCCGTCTTAAGAAGAATAATGTTGATTTCAAATTCGAAGCGATGGCTCAAAGTGTAGAAGAGACAGAAGATGGTGTGAAAGTAACGGCTGAAGTAAATGGCAAAGAGGAAGTATTCGAAGCGGATTATTGCCTTGTCACTGTTGGACGTAGACCAAACACAGATGAACTTGGCCTAGAGCAAGTCGGAGTTGAAATGACAGATCGTGGAATTGTTAAGGTTGATAAGCAATTACGCACAAATGTATCTAACATCTTTGCAATTGGTGACATTGTAGACGGACCACCTCTTGCTCATAAAGCATCTTATGAAGGTAAAATTGCAGCTGAGGCTATTGCAGGTGAAAAGTCGGAAATTGACTATTTAGCGATTCCAGCGGTTGTCTTCTCGGAGCCTGAATTAGCAAGTGTTGGATATGATGAAGAAGGTGCAAAAGAAGCAGGCTTTGATATAGTTGCAGCGAAATTCCCATTCGCCGCTAACGGACGTGCGTTATCATTAAATGATGCTGACGGTTTCATGAAGCTTGTAACACGTAAGGAAGATGGTCTTGTCATTGGAGCACAAATTGCCGGGCCTAATGCTTCTGATATGATTTCAGAGCTTGGTTTAGCAATCGAAACAGGAATGACAGCAGAAGATATCGCATTAACCATTCATGCTCATCCAACATTAGGTGAGATTACAATGGAAGCAGCTGAAGTTGCACTTGGTACACCTATTCACATTGTGAAATAAAGGTAAAGCCGTACGGAAACAGTGAATCTGTTTCCGTACTTTCGTTTGAGGGTAAGAAAGTATTGTTAACTCGATAGAAGAAGGGTATTCCGAAAGATTAATTGTCTCTTTCGGAATACCCTATTTTCCTTTGATTTGGATAGCCATTTAAGGTGTCTCCTCCTCTAAAAACAGATCAAACAGCTCTGTAATAATTTCTTCTTCTGTAAGGATTCCTTCCATACGTAGGTGTTCATTTTCGCCAGTTACTACAATCATTGTTGGAAACTCATTGATTTCAAAATATCTAATTACATCTCGTTCATTAAGATCAACAATAATAAATGTGAGCATTTCATCTTCGAAATGTTGTTGTAATGTTAAGAATGCATCATAATATGTATTTTCATCCTGTATGGAGGTAGAGTCCGAAAATAGGACAGTGACCATTTCATCATCCGGATGATTTAAAGGGTTTTCTTCGGTGGAGGCGACGGAAACACAAGCAGTTAGAATAAACATAGAGCTTAACAGAAAGACCATGATGTACTTGTCCAACGCAGTTCACTTCCTTTGCATACTGACTAGCATTGTTTCTCCATTTTAGCATGCAAGAACGTCCCTAATAGCTAAGTAACAAAAATGTAATGAAATAGAAATATTTTGCATAAATTCAGGAAAAGAGTAAAATTAATCAGTTAAAGATGGTTTGTTAAAAATATAAGAGGGATAACTCTTTTCTTCAATTGATACACGCCTTTCATCACTTGTAATTTGAGTTAAATCTTTCATCACTCTTTGAAGAGATAACAGCTCACGACATACTTGATGTAAAAATAAATCTTCGTGCTTATGCTTGTTTAAAAGTTGTTTTAACTGTTCTAAACAAATATAATGTTCTGTCGTAACTTGGTGATAAGGGTCCATTAATATAGCCGAAAATGAATCAATTGCTCGCCGTAACACCTCTTGATCTCCATTCGAAAAATGATGGTTAACTCGGGTATGAGCTAATTTACCCAAATGAAAAAGAATAAAATGTAAATAGTCCATTTTTTTTTGCAAATAGCTGAATGATCTTCTTTCTAATTCTGTTGATCGACGGTATACCCACTCGTCTATTTGAAAATGAATAAATTGATAAGCTTTTATTAGATCATCTTGTAATAATCGGTAATGTAATGTTTGGTTCTGCTCATTTTGATTAAAGTGATCTTCCATAATGGCATGAATACAATGAGCAGTTTGTGAAAATAAATAATTGACTTTGTTAGACAGAATTGGCCCGAATTGTGGTGGTAAAATAAGAAAATTAATAAGTGTAGAAACGATAATACCGATAGAAGTCCCTGTAATTCTTTGAGCGAAGTCTGAAACCAAATCTAGTGAAGTGGCTGGTATCATTGCAACGGCTGTTAGTGTGGCGACGAGAGTCCCTGTATCAAGTTTTAGCTTCATGCAAGCCATAATCGTCAATATAGAAACGATGCCATACGTGATGGGTGTTGGGCCTAACAACTTTGTTAGGAAAATAGCAAACATGGCTCCAATAGCAGCGGCAGGTAATCGAATTAGACCTTTTTTTATTGAATCAGCTGCTGTCGGCTCGATCGTCACAATCGCTGTTACAACTGCAAAAGTCGGTGGGATATTAATGAAGTGACAAATGGTCGCCGTAATGAAGACAGACAAGCCTGTTTTTAATACGCGTCTACCAATCCATCCTTTCATAATCATCCTCCCAATAAGAAGTCACCAAAAAAGTTAAAATCAAACTTTTTCAGTGCATTCCCCAATAAGCCTTTTTTAGTATTTATGACAAAAAGTGATATTTATAGTATGTCATAAATAAATTCCTGTTATACTTATGGAGGTGAAGGAGTGAAAGGAAATGAGGAATCTATATTGGATCGTGATCTTTTGTTTGTGCTTTCTTATTGGATGCGAACAAACAGTAGATGAGGAGATTGATGAGAATCAATTAGATGAGCAACATCAAATAGCAAATGAAAAAGATGAACAAATAGATGAAGATGTGCAAGGTGTTAAAGAAGATGATGACGAGCGCGCGGAAAATGTAGAGAAAGAGGAAGTTGAAGAGTCTAACTATTACCGCGTAAATGAAGCGAATTGGAATATAGAACCAATTGATGAGGGGAATGAACAGGTTGTCTTATTAACGATTGATGATGCTCCTGCTAAGCATTCAATGGAAATGGCAGAGACGTTATATACATTAGGTGTTAATGCAATTTTCTTTGTGAATGGTCATCTTCTTAATGAAGAGGGGAAGGAAGTCGTCAAACGTTTGCATGAGATGGGCTTTGAAATCGGAAATCATACGATGAATCATCCGAACATGAGCGAATTATCAGAAGAAGAACAACATTTCGAAATAATCGAGCTTAACGATATTCTTTATGAAATTACAGGTGAATATCCGCGTTTTTATCGTGCACCATTTGGTGATAATACAGATGTTTCGAATGAATTAATAGAAGAGCTAGATATGACGAGGATGAACTGGACGTATGGATATGATTGGGAAACCGATTACCTAGATCCTGAACCGTTGGCCGATATAATGGTAAATGCGCCAGAATTACAAAATGGTGCGAATTTACTTATGCACGATCGAAAATGGACGGCTGATGCGTTGGAGAAAATTGTACATGGACTTCAGGCAAAAGGATATGAAGTTGTCGACCCAACACTTATTAAGGTGGAGTAGGAAAATCTCTACTTGCTAATCAAATGAGAGCAAGGTAAAATAATCGTCATATGATAATTTAGGGGGAATCTAAGGCGTGTTAAAGTCGAGATGGTTACTCTCTGCATGTTTCATTCTTTTAGTAGGTTGTCAAATGAATGATGAGCCTATAGAAGAACAAGAGATGGATGAAAATAAGGCAGCTGAGACAAAGCAACAAGATGTTAAAGAAAAAGATGATGTAGAGGAAGGATCAACAGAAGTGGATGATTCACTTCAACTTTTATCTATGGAACGGCTAAATGATCAACCACACTTTATGCTAGATGATTTATTAGATATAATTGGTGGAGAATATGATTTTGATGACGTGCATCGTACTGTTGAAATAACAATAAACGATGACTCCTTTTATTTAATAGATGAAGTTCCTGTATTAGAGCGTAATGGACAATATGTTGCAACCGATGAAATTCATTTAACTATAGTGGAGGAAAAAGATGATTATTCTGTTTTTCTTCCCGTTGCATTTATTGAGAAAGGGCTAGATATTCCAGTTCAAATAGAAAGAGAAACGATAGAATTTCACTGGTATGGTCCAACAGAACGAGTAGGAGGTCCACCAGAAGATTTTGATATGTCTGATTGGGATGTAGATGAAATGGTTGACTATCTATCTTTTCTCGAAAGCCCTATTCAGGGAGCTCAAGTGAGTCGTCAGCCTAGTCATTTGCCTGGTGCACCGCGAGATTATCGCAATGGGTTTCATGAAGGAATTGATTGGTATGGCTATGCTACAGGTGAAGCGATTACACCAGAAACTCCTATCTATGCGATGGGGGAAGGGGTTGTCGTTCGTGTTGATCATGACTTTAAGGAATATTCATCTCCTGAGGAGCGCAATGAAGATTTAGCTTATACGGTTGAAATACAAGATACTCCGGAATACATTTTTGATCGATTGCGTGGTATGCAAGTATGGGTTGAATATCCAGGTGGTGTCATGAATCGATTTGCTCATTTATCTGGAATTCCCGAAGATTTGCAAGTAGGTGACACGGTAGATGCTGAAACAGTTATTGGTTATGTAGGAAATACAGGTACAAGCTTCTCTGTTAATGGCGATGAAATGGGTGGCCTTCATTTACATCAAGATCTACTCATATATGGCGAATTATTTTGGGAGCCTTTTACGTTAGATGAGACATCAACGATATTACAACGTATTTGGGAATGAATAGGGGACCTGCATGAGCTATTATTGCTCATGCAGGTTTTTAAAGGTCAGTAACTAAATTGCTTTTTTACGTTCACTGAATCGCTTTGTGTTCTTTAATCACTCGTAATGTGTTGAAGCTTTCGTCTTCTGGTCCTTGAACAGGTAAGCCATTAGAAAGATTTTCTGTAATGTACTGCAAATTGTCAGTTGTAATAATTTCTCCTGGAATTAATACTGGAATTCCTGGTGGGTATACCATAATGAATTCGGCAATAATACGTCCCGCTGATTTTGAAAATGGAACAATCTCGGTATCAGCATAGAAGGCATCACGTGGTGATAGTGATAAAGTAGGTATATTCGGTACTGATACAGGTTTATGATCTTGATTCGGTTGTATTTTTTTTTCGGAGGCTAAATGTCTTAAAGCATCAACTAGCTTATTAATTTTCTCTTTCGTATCACCGAGTGTAATAATGCACAAAATGTTGTACAAATCAGAAAGTTCGACTTCGATTGAATAATTCTTGCGTAACCAAAGCTCAACATCATGCCCACTAATGCCTAGCTGTCTAACAGAAATAATCAATTTGGTCGGATCCATATCGTAGGTTGCAGGAGTACCGAGAATGTCTTTATCGACACAAGTAAGGCCGCTTATATCATTAATTTCTTTGCGGGCGTCATTTGCAAGCCGAATGGCTTCATCTAGTAATGCTACGCCTTTTGTTGCAAGTTGCATACGAGCTGTATCTAGAGATGAAAGCAAAAGGTAAGACGTGGATGTCGTTGTGAGCATACTGATAATTGCTTGTACTCTTTTAGGAGATACGAGTCCTTCTTTTACATTTAAGATCGAGCTCTGTGTCATTGATCCACCAAGTTTGTGTACACTTGTTGCTGCCATATCAGCCCCTGCTTGCATAGCTGATAGTGGTAAGTCAGGATGGAAATGAATATGAACACCATGGGCCTCATCAACAAGAACAGGGATTTGATACGAATGAGCCAATTCTACAATTTGCTTTAAATTCCCTGATATTCCGAAATAAGTTGGATTAATCACTAGTAGCCCTTTTGCATCAGCGTGTGCATGTATAGCCTTTTCTACTGAATCAACCGTTATACCGTGTGAAATTCCAAGGTTCTCATCAATCTCTGGATGTATAAAGATGGGGGTAGCACCAGAAAAAATAATGGCAGACATAATCGATTTATGTACGTTGCGTGGGACAATAATTTTATCCCCTGGCCCACATACAGCCATAATCATCGTCATAATAGCTCCACTCGTACCTTGTACGGAAAAAAAAGTGAAGTCAGCTCCAAAAGCTTCTGCTGCTAACTCTTGTGCTTCTTTAATGATTCCATTTGGATGGTGTAAATCATCTAACGGTGCAATATTAATTAAGTCTATTGCAAGTGCATTTTCGCCAATAAATTGTCTAAATTCAGGGTCCATCCCTGCTCCTTGTTTGTGACCAGGGATGTGAAATTGGATTGGTTGCTTTTCTGCGTGTTGACGAACACCAGTGAACAACGGTGTAAGATGTTGTCGAGACAACGGGTTCACCTCTTTTGTATAATAATCATCGCTAAAACAAAATGAGTATATCAGAAATAAGTTATAATTCCTAGAATGTTTTTGTTTTTTGATTCGATAGTTCCTCGTTGATTAGGGTGTCAAAATTGGTGATAATAAACAAAGAAAGGATGTGAATAAGATGGATCGATCTTTACCAATTTCTTTAGACTGGAGTACGGAAGAAGTGGTTGATGTTATTCAGTTTTTTGAATGTATTGAATTAACGTACAAGCAGCCAATAAACCGCGAAACGATTCTACATAAATATCGCCGTTTTAAAGAAATCGTTCCTAGCAAAAGCGAAGAGAAGACGTTATGTAAGCAGTACGATGAAGAACTCAATATATCGACATATCAAGTGGTGAAACGAGCAAGAGAAAGTCAAGATCAAATGATTAAAAGTGAGCGTCAAAAGTAAGAAAGTGTTCCAAAGGGTTTTGGCCTTTTGGAACACATAAGCAGTTGAAATATGCTCTATTCATTTGCACTCATCGCTAATTGATATAAAGGTAATAATTCTTCATACGTACGTTTTACATACTCCACTAGCTTTTCTTTGTCTTGAACAACCTCATCATTAGGTGTTAAATGTTTACCAATTAAGAACTCTGCCTTTTTCACATCCCTTAAACGAATAAGAGATTGCTTTAATTCTTCTTCAGAAAAGTTAACTAATGGTTTCGCGTCCTTTTTCATATGATCTAATGAAACAACCATGTCGTTTGAAAGCGAAGAAAATAAGTCTAATTCATTTAGAAAACAATTGGCGATGGCTGATTTTGCTGGTAACTCATATATGAACGCCAACCAGATAAATAGATGGTCATCAAATAATCCTAATTGGAAATGGGGATGTTTTTTATAGCCGCGCTTGTTGTCAGCGATGGCCAACCACGTATCGTTTGGTGGATTTACTTTTCTTCTAGCGTGTTTAGCAATGTGTAAATACATTTCATTTCCAATCAACATCGATAAATCAGTTGTTAATTGTGAACCAATATCTTGGAATTTGGGTTGAATTTGATTTTGGATGGCAGTCATTCGCTCATCTAATCCTTCTAACTGAAAAACGTGAAAATCTTCCTTTGTAAAACCACTCATATTTATACCTCACTTTTCCTGTTGTTCATTTCCTTTAGCCATTGTTAATAACAAAATAGTCATGACTGATTTCCTTTATATTATCATATTTTCACGCTGTGTCGAAAAGATGTGCATTATAAAAATTTCCCCCTATTCCTCATTTCTTTTGTCGTTGCTCTTGATTTTTTCTGAAAATTCACTTAAAATAATAACTATAAATAACTGAAAATTTAGTTAACTATTAATGACAGTTATTCGAGCCATTGAAAAAAGGGAGTGTAGCAAATGGAACAAGTAATGAATACGTTGAAACGAAAAGACGGAAGAGATAGAATCCCTGTGTTGCGTCTCGAAATAGATTATGAGCTTGTTACCTTACATGATGCAATGGCAACAGAAAATTTAGATGAAATGAAGGCTGCTAAATGTAGACTAAGACAGCTTCATGCAGAATTAGTAGAATATGGATTTTTCCGTTAAACGTATTGAGATGTGCAAAGGAAGTTTGACTTCAAGCGCATCTCTTTCTCATTTTTCAAAAAACTAGTAAGTCGTGCTACCTCATACTTGATTCAATATGGTCATTCACGTCATAATGGAAGGAAGTCAAAAGGTTCATTTCAACAATGAGGAGGTATGATGTGATGTCAAATGATTGGTGTGAAATTGAAAAGGTAGCAAAATCATGGATCTATGAAGCAGCGCAGATCATAAAGAGTTCGTTTGCTTCGTCAATACATATTGAAACGAAATCAAATCCAAATGATCTTGTAACAGAAGTGGACAAGGCAATAGAATCGTTTTTTTATCATAAAATTAAGGAAGCGTTTCCGGAACATTTTTTTCTCGGAGAAGAGGGAATTGCGGAAGAATTACAATCATTAAAAGGGACAGTTTGGTTAATCGATCCAATTGATGGAACGATGAATTTTATTCATCAGAAATATAATTTTGCCATTTCAATTGGAGTCTATCAAGATGGTATAGGTATGGTTGGTTTAATTTATGATGTAATGGCAGATGAACTGTTTCATGCTGTTCGAGGGAAGGGTGCTTTTTTAAATGAAGAACCACTTGTTCCTGTTAAAGAAAGACCTGTTGAAGAAGCGATTATCGGAATTAATGCTCGGTGGTTAATTGAGGGAAGAAACCCTTATCGAAATCCTTTATCAGCACTTGTACGAGATGTACGTGGTACTCGTTCAATTGGATCGGCAGCGATTGAACTAGCATACTTAGCAGCTGATCGATTAGATGGCTATATAAGTGTGAAATTATCTCCGTGGGATTATGCGGCCGGCTTAGTTTTACTTGAAGAAGTTGGTTGTAGAGCTTCAAATTTTCAAGGAGACCGTTTAAGCTTATTAGAGCCAGGCACATTTATTGCTGGAAAGCCTCATGTGCATAAAGAAATTATCTCTTTGTATTTAGGTGAGGATCATTAGCTTGAATCACAAAAGAACCTGGTGCAGCTTATGCATCAGGTTCTTTATTTTCGCGCTCGTTTATTTTTTTCTTTAACGTAAATCCTAATCCCATCGCCAAGAAAATACCGATAATAGATAAAATAAAAATAAGCATACTCTTTTCTGCGACTGCTACACCAATGCTCATGATACAAATGACGGTAATAACAGCTAATAATAAAAATAAGACATTTTCTTTCTTCATTAGTGCCCCCTTATATATGCATATTCACTAATATAGAGTTGTTCAAAAAGGGAGGTTTTTCCTTTTTGAATGGCCTCTTTGGTGCTTTTTGAACAGGCTCTTATAGTGTACCTTTTTCTAACAGAAAGAAAAAGGCTTGAATGTGTCAAATCGCGCAAATATTTTTTAGAAAAGAACGAAATATATCATTTGTGTGTAACGAAAAAACATGAAAGATCTGTAAAGGTTGTTGAATTATCGAAGAAAATCTTGCTAAATAGAGTGTGGACAAGTTATACTTGTACAGTTAATGAACGCATAAGGAGAGAGAAAATACAAAATGACCATTCGTAACGATATTCGTAACATTGCTATTATTGCTCACGTTGATCATGGTAAAACGACTTTAGTCGATCAGTTATTAAAACAGTCCGGGACGTTCCGTGAAAATGAGCAAGTCGATGAACGTGCTATGGATTCCAATGCTCTTGAAAAAGAACGTGGAATTACCATTTTGGCTAAAAATACAGCTATTCGCTATAATGACAAGCGAATTAATATTATGGACACACCTGGACACGCAGATTTTGGTGGTGAAGTAGAACGGATCATGAAAATGGTCGATGGTGTTCTCCTCGTTGTTGATGCGTATGAAGGCTGTATGCCGCAAACAAGGTTTGTTCTTAAGAAGGCACTTGAACAAAAGCTAACACCTGTAGTTGTTGTGAATAAAATTGACCGTGATTTTGCTCGGCCGTTAGAGGTTGTTGATGAAGTGGTGGATTTATTTATTGACTTAGGGGCCGAAGAAGATCAATTAGATTTCCCTGTTGTCTATGCATCGGCTATTAATGGTACAGCGAGTCTAGACCCAGAAAAGCAAGATGAAACGATGACAGCTCTATTTGAAACGATTATAGATGCTATTCCTGCACCTGTAGATAATAGTGATGAACCACTACAATTCCAAGTAACGATGTTAGATTACAATGATTATGTCGGTCGAATTGGAATTGGACGTGTGTTTAGAGGAACCATTAAAGTTGGTCAGCAAGTAGCATTAATGAAACTTGATGGCTCAGTTAAGCAATACCGCGTTACTAAGATGTTTGGCTTCTTAGGTCTGAAACGTATAGAAATAGAAGAAGCAAAAGCTGGAGATTTAATTGCGGTTTCTGGTATGGAGGAGATTAATGTCGGTGAAACGGTTTGTCCGCTCGAACACCAAGATGCACTACCGATTCTTCGAATTGATGAGCCTACATTGCAAATGACTTTCTTAGTGAACAATAGCCCTTTTGCTGGACGAGAAGGGAAGTTCGTTACAGCTCGTAAACTAGAAGAACGTTTGAAAGCGGAACTAGAAACCGATGTAAGTTTACGTGTTGAAAATACTGAATCTCCAGATGTTTGGGTTGTTTCAGGCCGTGGAGAACTCCATTTATCAATTTTAATTGAAAATATGCGAAGAGAAGGTTACGAGCTTCAAGTTTCGAAGCCTGAAGTTATTATCCGTGAAATTGATGGAGTGAAGTGTGAGCCGATGGAGCGGGTTCAAATCGATGTTCCTGATGAGTATACAGGTTCTGTTATGGAGTCATTAGGTGAGCGTAAAGGTGAAATGCTTAATATGACGAATAATGGTAGTGGTCAAGTTCGTCTAGAGTTTTTAGTTCCTGCCCGAGGCTTAATTGGTTATACGACGGAGTTCTTATCACAGACAAGAGGGTATGGAATTATCAATCATTCCTTTGACAGCTATGCACCTATTGCTGCAGGTCAAGTGGGGGGACGTCGACAAGGAGTCCTCGTCTCGATGGAAGCAGGGAAAGCTAGTCAATATGGCATTATGCAAGTCGAAGACCGTGGTACGATCTTTGTTGAACCTGGAACAGAGATTTATGAGGGAATGATTGTTGGTGAGCATACTCGAGATAATGACCTTGCTGTTAATATTGTGAAGATGAAGCAGCAAACGAATGTACGTTCCGCAACGAAGGAAAATACGGTGACAATGAAAAAACCTCGTATTATGACATTAGAAGAAGCGCTAGAGTATTTGAATGAAGATGAATATTGTGAATTAACACCTGAGTCGATTCGCCTAAGAAAGAAAATCTTGAATAAATCAGAGCGTGAACGTGAAGAGAAAAGACGTAAGCTTTCAGGTAAAGGGTAGATAGAAAGGATAGGTGACCGTAAATGTTGGTCGGTAGTCCACAAATATCTGAGGAGAATCTAGAACAGTTAACGTGGTTAATGAGAGCAACAACTGAAAATCCCTGGTATGGATTTTATGGATTTTTGGCTATCGTTGCTTTAGCAATCATTGTTTTTAATTTAGGGTTTGCTAAGAAATTGCCAATTTTAAAAAGGGTTCTTGTCTATATCACATTGATTATTGGTTGCTTTGTGCTTTGGTTTCTAGAATTTTTCTTTGGGGCACCAATCATTGTCGTGTTAATTATTTCAGGGCTCGTTTTAGGTATTTATCGATTTCGCTTACACTTGCACCGTCAGCAGAAAAAAGAAACATAAAAATAAAGGGATGTCCGAAAAGGTATGTTTTTAACCTTTGGGACATCCCTTTTGCTGTAAGGTAAGAATGTATAAAATTCTTAGAGGTTTAATCTAGGAGGAGTCTGGTTCTCTCGTTCCACTTTCTGAAATTCCCAACTTCTTTGTACTACTCAGGACGACGCAATTAAGAAAATTGTCCAATCCTTATTGTGATTGGCGACGTTGTTCGGTTTTCACCTTAATTCGATCATAGCATTCGTTACACATATACGTATGAATCGGTCTATTTCGTAAACGTTTTGCCAATGGTAGTTCGTCTGAAATTTTTTCGATTTTATCACATAGCACGCATTTAACTCTCATGTTATTACTCCTCCTTATAACAGCAAACAAACGAGAAGGACCCACTTGTTTTCTCGCTATTACTTATATTGTAAGCAATGGAGACTAGAAAATCCACTTTAAATATACATCTACCTAAAAATCGAACTGTATAAAATATAAAAGCGAGCATACTTTTTCCTTCTAGATTAAAAAGCTTGATCATACATTTCTACAAACAGCTAAGAGCGAGATAACGAATCCGGTGATAGTGAAACTCTAGTCAGGAGGAAGAATGTTGAAGAAAATTTACGTTTTGGATACGAACGTGCTCTTGCAAGATCCTTATTCGATTTATTCCTTTCAAGATAATGAAATCGTAATCCCAGCAGTTGTACTTGAAGAATTAGATTCAAAAAAAAGGAACATGGATGAAATAGGAAGGAATGCTCGCAAGTTTTCAAAATGTATAGATAAATTAAGAGGTGATGGCAAATTACATGAAGGTGTCCATTTACAATCTGGTGGGGTTTTAAAAGTAGAACTGAACCATAAGTCCTTTTTAAGATTGAAGGACTCATTTGCTGAAATGACGAATGATAATCGAATTATCGCAGTCGCTCTAAATCTAATGCTTGAAGAAATGGAGAAGGAGGATGGTAAGCAGGTTATTTTAGTTAGTAAAGATGCACTCGTTCGTGTGAAAGCAGATGCTCTTGGATTAGTTGCTGAAGATTTCTTAAGTGATCGTGTGATAGAATTTGAAGATGTTTACCCAGGATATGTAGAAGTATATGTGGATTCGACTGTTATGAAGAGCTTTTACGCAAAAGGAGAAATTACAATATCGGAATTAACGAAACATCCCTTTTACCCTCATCAATTTATTATTATGAAGGATGCACTTGGGAGCTCAAGCTCTGCATTAGGTAAGGTTGAACCAAATGGTAAGAACGTAAAGCCTTTTTTAAATGAACCTGAACAAGTTTGGGGTATTCGCTCACGTAATGTCCAGCAACGTATGGCTCTAGAGCTACTATTACGTGATGACATTCATTTAGTTACAATGATAGGGAAGGCAGGGACTGGTAAGACGTTACTATCTCTGGCAGCTGGTCTGATGCAAACAGAAGATTTAGGTAAATATAAAAAATTAGTAGTGGCAAGACCAGTCGTTCCTCTTGGGAAGGATATAGGGTTTTTACCAGGTGAAAAAGAAGAAAAGCTACGACCGTGGATGCAGCCAATCCATGATAATTTAGAATTTCTATTTAATACTAAAAAGCCTGGGGAGCTTGATCAAATTTTGGCAGGGATGGGATCGATTCAAGTAGAGGCACTAACCTATATTCGTGGAAGGAGTATTCCAGATCAATTTATTATTATTGATGAGGCACAAAATCTAACGAAGCATGAAGTGAAGACAATATTAACTCGTGTTGGTGAAGGGAGCAAGCTTGTTCTAATGGGTGATCCAGGGCAGATCGATCATCCTTACTTGGATGAATACAATAATGGGCTCACTTATGTTGTGGAACAATTTAAAGATCAAACGGTAAGTGGACATATTAAGCTTGTAAAAGGAGAAAGATCAGGTCTAGCTCAGCTCGCTGCTGATTTGTTGTAGTTGAGGGGGTGCAAAGCCACCCTCAACATAATCGTAGTTAATGGACAATTATTTTCTTAATATGACGAATGGGATCATTTACATTAGAGCCGTCGCCATAGTAGAGATGGACGGGGCCATCTTCATGTAATGGTTTCCCTTCCTTAGCAAAACCAAGTAGGGCTTTTTTCACTTGAGCATATTGTAGTGTGACAGTTTGCTCCTTGCATTCTATTTCAATAAATGTCGGTGTTTGAGTAGGTTTTGTATTTTCGATAAAAGGGAGCAGTGGTATTGCATATTTCCCATTGATTTCTCGTTGCTTCTTATGCTTAATTTCATTCCCATTTGTATGAAGGCGAGGTGGCGCAGAGCCTTCAAGGATTTCTTTGTCCCATTGAGCAGAGATCTCTTTCTTATAAATCGTATCCTCGTCTTCGTTATTAGCTTGTTCATTGAAGTATGTATCTAAATCAACCTTCCTTTCATCAAATATCCAAACGGTTGGGTCAATCGTTAAAGGATGCTGGACATGACCTTCTATGAAAAAAACAAATTCTTGCATAAACGTATCCCCCTTGACATGTTGTGTCTCAATAAAGTATAAATGGTTTCAATAGATTTGTCACATATGGGGGGATAAACGTGGTCTGTGAATATGGAACTGAATTAAAGCGAATGGTTGAGGTCGCACGCGTACATACAGAAAATGGGAAGCTTGCCGATTATATACCTGCATTAACAAAGGCGAATCCGAGCGATATAGCTGTTTCAATATTTGATGGTCAATCTACGTGCTTTAGTGAAGGAAATTACAATCAACGTTTTACGCTTCAAAGTATATCTAAAATTTTAACACTTGCGCTAGCATTGATCGATCATGGTGAAGATGTGGTTTTCAATAAAGTTGGAATGGAGCCTACTGGTGATCCTTTTAATTCAATCGTCAAGCTTGAGTCTCATAAGCCATCTAAACCATTAAATCCAATGATTAATGCAGGTGCTCTAGCCGTCAGTTCATTAATATTAGGTGAATCCGCAAATGAAAAGGTAGATCGGTTAATTGCTTTTGTTTGTCAGCTTAGTGGTAATGATTTTTTGACATATAGTGCCGATGTAGCTCAGTCAGAATTTGAGACTGCAGACTTAAATCGGTCTCTAGCTTATTTCATGAAGCAACATGGTGTCATTACCGAAAATGTAGAGGAATTGCTATCATTTTACACGAAGCAATGTGCAATTGAAGTCTCATGTGAGGACCTTGCCCGAATTGGCTATGTTTTAGCGAACAAAGGTAAAAATGAAGATGGAATAGAGGTGATTCCCGCAGACGTTGCTAGAATTGTAAAGACATTCATGGTTACTTGTGGCATGTACAATGCATCTGGTGAGTTTGCCATTAAAGTTGGAATTCCAGCTAAGAGTGGTGTGGCAGGTGGAATTCTTTGTGCAGTCCCGAATAAGATGGGGATAGGGATCTATGGTCCAGCCCTAGATGAAAAAGGAAATAGCATTGCTGGAATGAAATTACTTGAGCTTATTTCTGAACGATACGAATTAAGTATTTTTTAGATATGGATAAATGAGAATGATTCTTATAACCAATGTTTCTGATTAAAATCATTGCTTTTTCTTGCTAGAAAAGATACTATTAAGACAAGATTATTCATGAGGGAGGGGTCCAGATGTCAGCTAAAATGTTGACTGAAGATAGAGATAAAGCATTTGCCCTTCTGAAATCAGATGCGGATAAAATTAGGCAGCTAATTGAGGTACAAATGGAAAATTTAACAATGCCTCAATGCCCTTTATATGAGGATGTCCTAGATACACAGATGTTCGGATTATCGAAGGAGATTCATTTTGCTGTCCGATTAGGCTTAATAGAAGAAGAAGATGGCAAGCAGATTCTAGATGAACTAGAACGTAAATTAGCAGATCTTCATGATTCTACAACTAGAGCATAAAAAGTCAAGCTATCCATGATGGTAGCTTGACTTTTTATTTATCTCATAAAATCTATACAAAGAATGTGACTGTATAAGACTTAATATTAAATGTTTAATATTGGTTTGATAGGTAAAGCTAAAAACGATATAGGGTCAGCTTTTTAATGATAACTAGTTCTTTCTAAGTAGAACCATAACAACATAACTAAGTACTGAAAACAGTACGGATATGATGAGCGCATGTAACAAACCAATTGAAAGAACTTCATTTTCTGTAAATACGACAGATATACCACTGACTAATTGTGCAGTTACAAGTACAAAAGAAAGGATCGTTGCCCATAATAATACTCGTTCATGCTTATAATGTTTAACCGTCCAGAGCATCAAAGCGAGAAGGACGAGTAGAAGAAGGGTACCAGCTACCCTGTGAAAATAGTGTGCGCCTACTGGCCCAGCAAGCCCAGGGAAAAGCATGCCGTTACATAATGGAAACCCAGAACATGCTAGTGTTGCCTGTGTATGCTTCACATAGGCCCCGGTATAAATAACAGCATAACAATACGTGATCGTCATAAAGACAAAATATTTATAGCGGTTCGATACATGAACTAATACACGGGACCCCTTTGAGTCTTCATAGGCTAGAACGGTTAGTAAGACGACAGCAGCAAGTGACATCGCTGATATACCAAAATGTAAAGCGAGAATCGCCTTTGATTGACCGAAAACAACAGCACCAGCACCTAAGAGACCTTGGAATATGATTAAAATGACTGCAAGTGTTGCCATTAATCTTGTTTCTTTTACATGCTTTAACTGCTTCCAAGACCATAAGGCAAGTATAATGATAAGTGCTCCTACCAAACCAGAAACAATACGGTGACTATATTCAATAATTGTTTCAATAGCAGGATTTGTTGGAATCACTTCTCCAAAGCAAAGGGGCCAAGTAGCACCACAGCCTTCACCGGACTCTGTTTTTGTAACGAGTGCGCCTTGAATGAGTACGATTAACACACCAATTGAGGTTAATGTACCAAAGATTTTTAATTTTTTATGCATAGACATCACCTTTCTTCTATAAAAATGCTCCGAAATATGCTAGAGTAAGCTATGGTATGTGACTACTTACCCATTGATCTTATGTAGAATCATGAGAAAAGTCAATTTAACAAAGATGAAGATTTTATGACATACATAATTGTGAAGAAAATGTGAACCTGATGATTTTAGTGAAACTCGTAAGATTTTAAGATATAATGTCACTGTACTCGTTATTAGGTGATAGGGTTATGCACCTAATTATTTTTTATAATGTGGCTTGTTACCTTTAAAGGAGGTGAAGAATGGATGAATAAGTCAAATACGGCATTTGAAGCAACTGAGGTGATCAATTCTGACTCACCAATAACTACAAGTCATCAAAAGTCTTGGAAAGATTATTTAGTTCTAGCTAAGCATGGAATTGTGACATCTAATTTGATTACGACATTTGCTGGCTTTTATTTAGCGGTAGTCTATACAGGAGTAGGCCTAGGTTCTCAGCTTTCAACGATGATTTTTGCACTAGTGGGTGCAGCACTTGTGATGGCAGGCGGCTGTACATTAAACAATTATATTGACCGTGATATTGATCATATTATGGAAAGAACAAAGGAACGTCCATCAGTGACAGGTCGATTCTCAGCAAATCAAGTATTAGTATTAGGGTTAGTACAAGCTGCTGCTGGTCTAGCTTTTCTTTCGCTGACGACTGCATCTGCTGTTGTTATAGGGTTGATCGGTTTGTTTATCTATGTTGTACTTTATACGATGTGGACGAAGAGGACAACGACGTTAAATACAATTGTCGGTAGCTTTTCTGGTGCAGTACCACCACTTATTGGGTGGGCAGCTGTAGACGGTGGCTTACACTCATATGCTTGGTTGTTATTCTTTATCATGTTCTTTTGGCAACCTCCTCATTTTTTAGCGTTAGCAATGAAACGTGTGGAAGAGTATCGAGCTGCGGGCATTCCGATGCTTCCGGTCGTTGCTGGTTTCGCGATGACAAAACGACAAATTGTTGTTTATGTAGCGGCTTTGTTGCCAGTGTCTCTTATGCTATATCCATTTGGGATTGTTTATACGATCGTTGCCTCTGCTTTAGGATTGGGTTGGCTATTGTTAGGATTAGCAGGCTTCAAAATGAAGGATGACATTAAGTGGGCTCGGTATATGTTTGTGTATTCACTTAATTATTTAACAATACTATTTGTTCTTATGGTTGTTGTTCATATTTAAGGATATGAACCGACTAAAGATATAAACATTAATACGAATGATCGTATGAAAGTGAGGTTGAATTATCTGATGAAACTTTGGAAAACATCTTGGCGTTTCCTGTCTCTGTCATTGCTCGTCTTTTTCCTTTCGGGCTGTCTTGGGGAGACTAATTTAACTGCCCTTGATCCAAAGGGACCACAATCAGAGTGGCTATTTGATAACATGCTTCTTTCCTTGTATGTTATGGCATTTGTCACGATTGTCGTGTTTGCAATCTTTTTTATCATTCTTGCAAAATTTCGTCGCCAGCCTGGAGATGACGAAATCCCTAAGCAAGTTCACGGAAATACAGCACTTGAAATTACATGGACTGTTATTCCGATTATCTTGCTTACTATTTTAGCTGTCCCAACAATTACAGGTACGTTTATGTTAGCTGATATGGAGCCTGATCCAGAAGTTGGGGAAGATACGCTCTACATTAAAGTAACTGGACACCAGTTCTGGTGGCAGTTTGACTATGAAGACGAAGAATTTACAGCTGGAAATGATGTATACATACCAGTTGGGGAAAAGGTTATCTTTGAACTACACGCTCAAGATGTTATTCATTCATTTTGGGTACCAGCATTAGGTGGTAAAGTCGATACAATTCCTGGTATTACGAACCATCTATGGCTTGAAGCATCTGAGCCAGGAATTTACAAAGGAAAATGTGCTGAGCTTTGTGGTGCATCGCATGCATTAATGGATTTCAAAGTGATTGCGCTTGAGCGTGATGATTACGATGCGTGGGTAGCTGGCATGCAGGCGGAGGAAGTTGAGCCAACAGATACAGTAGCGCAACAAGGTCGTGAAGTATTTGAAGAGCAATCTTGTATTGGCTGTCATGCGGTTGGTGGAATGGGTACAGCTGCAGGTCCTGCACTGACGGATTTCGCTAATCGTGAAACACTTGGAAATTACTTAGAAAATAATGATGAGAACTTAGAAGCGTGGATTCGTGATGCTGAAGCGTTGAAACAAGGCGCTGTTATGCCTGCATATCCTGAATCAGAACTAAATGATGAAGATATGGAAGCACTGATTGCTTATTTACGTTCTCTATCAATTGACTAGAAATAAAGGAGGTTAACCCTTTGGCTACACAGAAAAAGGAAAAAAGCGTCATCTGGGATTGGTTAACGACAGTTGACCATAAGAAGCTAGGCATCATGTATTTAATTGCCGGGACGCTTTTCTTTGTTAAAGCTGGAATTATGGCGTTATTTATGCGTATCCAGCTCATGTATCCAGATATGAATTTTTTAAGTGGTCAAACATTTAATGAATTTATTACGATGCATGGGACGATCATGTTGTTTTTAGCAGCAACGCCATTATTATTTGCCTTTATGAACTATGTAATTCCGTTACAAATCGGAGCAAGAGATGTGGCTTTCCCATTTGTTAACGCTTTAGGTTTTTGGATCTTCCTATCAGGGGGATTATTACTAAGTATGAGTTGGTTCTTTGGTGGAGGTCCTGATGCTGGTTGGACAGCTTACGTTCCTCTATCGAGTCGTGATTATGCGGGCGTAGGACTCGACTTTTACGTTTTAGGTCTACAAGTTTCTGGTATCGGTACGCTCGTTTCGGCTATTAACTTCTTAGTCACGATTATTAATATGCGTGCACCAGGAATGACGATGATGCGTTTACCATTATTTGTGTGGACGTCATTTGTTACATCAACATTAATCTTATTTGCCTTTACGCCATTAGCTGCTGGGCTTGCGTTATTAATGTTGGACCGTCTGTTTGATGGGCAGTTCTTCATATCGAGCATGGGCGGTAATGCCGTGTTATGGCAACATATATTCTGGATCTTCGGACACCCAGAAGTGTACATCCTTGTTTTACCAGCGTTTGGTATTATTTCAGAAGTGATACCGGCCTTTGCAAGAAAACGTTTATTTGGTTATACAGCGATGGTATTTGCTACAATGATTATTGCATTCTTAGGGTTTATGGTTTGGGCTCACCATATGTTTACAGTTGGTATGGGACCAGTTGCGAACTCTATATTTGCGATCACGACGATGACCATTGCTGTACCTACTGGGATCAAAATCTTTAACTGGCTCTTCACCATGTGGGGCGGTAAGATTACGTTTAATACAGCAATGATGTTTGCTTCATCATTTGTACCTACGTTTGTATTAGGTGGGGTAACAGGGGTTATGTTAGCAATGGCACCAGTTGACCACCTTTACCATGATACGTACTTTGTTGTTGCTCACTTCCACTATATTATTGTTGGTGGTATCGTTCTTTCATTATTTGCTGGCTTGTTCTATTGGTATCCTAAAATGTTTGGACATAAATTAAATGAAACACTTGGTAAATTGTTTTTCTGGATTTTCTATATCGGTTTCCATTTAACATTCTTTGTTCAACATTTACTAGGGTTAATGGGTATGCCACGTCGTGTATACACATACTTAGAAGGCCAAGGATTAGAGCTATTTAATTTAATTAGTACAATTGGTACGTTCTTCATGTCTGCAGGTATTATCTTATTAGTTATTAATATCATTTACTCTGCAATTAAGGGAGAGCGTGTAACGGTTGCCGATCCATGGGATGCACGTACGTTGGAATGGGCTACACCGACACCGGTGCCAGAGTATAACTTTGCTCAAACACCACAGGTTCGTTCATTAGACCCATTATTCTATGAGAAAATTCATGGAGATGGCAAGATGAAGCCTGCTGAGCCTGTTGCTGATATTCATATGCCTAATGGATCAATACTACCGTTAATCATTTCAGTTGGTCTATTCTTTGCTGGTTTTGGCTTTATCATGATGAATATGGAGAATCCAATTATTCATCCATTAGTCGTTGCAGTGGGTGGTTTGGTCATTACTTTTGGAGCGATGTTTGTCCGTTCTATTAAAGAAGATCATGGCTATCACATCCCTGCATCTCAAGTTAAAGCAGATTTAAATGAGAAGGGAGGAAACTAAGAAATGGCGGGTTCAGTTGATACTTCAAAGGGTCTTCCCTCTCATCCGGAGAGAGCAACACTTGAAGGGAAAAACAAGTTTCTCGGTTTCTGGTTCTTCCTAGGTGGGGAAACGATTTTATTCGCAACGTTCTTTGGTACGTACCTTGCATTAAGGAATGGTGTTGCGGATGGTCCAACATCACAAGAAATGTTTCATCTTCCACTCGTTTTTATTATGACGATGATTCTACTTACTAGTAGCTTGACGAGTGTACTTGCGATGTTCGCAATGAAGAAGAATCAGTTTACGAAGTTTAAAGTGTGGATGTGGATTACCGTTCTATTAGGTCTTTCGTTCATCTCTCTTGAAATTTATGAGTTTTATGAGTATGTACATCATGGGCTTGGATACTCAACAAGTGCATTTGCTTCGTCCTTTTATACACTAGTAGGATTACATGGAGCCCACGTAGCCTTTGGTTTAGGTTGGATTATTGTTTTGTTAATTCGATATAATAAATCAGGTATTACGTTAACGAATGCACCTAAGTTTTATGTCGCTAGTTTATATTGGCACTTTATCGACGTTGTGTGGGTGTTTATTTTCACCGTAGTCTATCTCATGGGAGTAGGGGGAGGTCACTAATATGGCGGATCATTTAAGTCAACCTTTTGAGAAGAGTGCTATGACCAATGAGGAAAAGAGACAGACCCAGAAAGAAATCAAAAAGCAAATTGTCGTATTTGTCTTAATGATCTTTTTAACGGTCTTATCATTTCTAGCAGTTGGTGCTGACTTAATACCACGTTCATTTGCGATTCCATTCATACTCATCCTTGCAGTGATTCAGTTTGCGTTGCAATTAGTATTTTTCATGCATCTCAAGGATAAGGACCATGGATGGGCAACTGCCTTTATGATCTCTGGTATTTTCGTAACAGTACCAACAATAGCTGCTTTAATGTTATTAATTGGAGTTGTAAAATATTAAGAACAAAAGAGTGATCCAATGGGGTCGCTCTTTTGTTATAAGATCGTTTTCAAAAAGTCCATTAAGAATGAGAAATGACTTTAATTGTTACGTGTAACACCACGACTAAACGATCCAAAGAAACAGTGAATACGTACTTCGAGGTTATTCAAAATAGAAAAAAATCGTTCATTAGTTTGTAAATGATTCACCGTCTGTAGGTGTATGAGTTTGTGTATAATAATGAGGACATGTTTTGAAATAAGAGGAGTTGAAAGTATGGAGCAAGCAAGTTCTACGTTTAAAAAGCGCAATTATAAACCCGCCATTATTATAATAACGATCGTCATCAATGGATTAGTTGCTTTGTTAGCTGGATTACCTGGAGTCGAGAGCTTTGATGCGTTTGATGTGACGATTTTACCGATGTTAAATGCCATTTTTAATAGCTTCACGTTCATCTTTTTATTGATAGCCTTTATAGCGATAATTCGAAAAAATGTAACGTGGCATCGACGTTTCATATACGCTGCTTTTATCACAACAACGTTATTTTTAGTGACGTATGTGGCTCATCACTTTTTATCACACTCGACTCCATACGGAGGAGAGGGCTTCTTAGCAGCCTTTTATTACTTTATTCTCATAACGCATATCGTTTTAGCCGCAATTATCGTTCCGCTTGCGTTAACTTCGGTAGCCCGTGCATGGAATATGGAAAATGAACGTCACCGTAAAATCGCTCGTTGGACGATGCCGATTTGGCTTTATGTCAGTTTTACTGGTGTGTTAGTTTACATTATGATCTCACCATATTACTAGAAGCTTTTTGAATACAAACACGAATTGAGCATTTACAAAAGGGACTCTTTTGAAGCTCAGTCTCGTGTTTTTTTGTCTATTAAGTGTAAATAGTTATGTAATTAATGAATAATTATTAGGGTTTGCATCAATTGTATCTATGTTATTATGAAAGTGCTTACAATCAAATGGGAGCTAAAAGTGCTTGATTTCGTTTTGAAAGGAGTATATAGATGACCAGTCAATCGAATCATCGTTATCCTAAAAGAGGAATAGTTAGTAAAAAACCAGCCGATCAATGGCAAGAGGCAATGATTACCGGAAATGGGGAACTTGGTGCTCTTATTTTCGGTCAGCCATTAGAAGAAACGATTATTTTTAATCATGAAAAGCTATATGAACCTTTACATGAGCAAATTATTCAAAATAACAATATGTCACCGTATTTAGGTGAAATAAGAGAATTAATGAAAGAAGGGAAATTTCGCGATGCTGCGGAACTTTTTTCTAATAAATCTGGACATCCATTGTTATTTACTGATGCTTATCATCCTGCCTTTGCTTTAAAGCTTCAAATGTCCAATTGTGACCGAATTTGCGATTATGATCGATCTATAAATTTTGAAACCGGTGAAGTGACCGTTAGTTGGTCTGATGATCGAGGGCGGGTTGTACGTAAGCAGTTTGTTTCTAGAGAGGATCATGTTAGTGTTATTTCTTTAACGACAATATCAAATGAAGAGATGAGCCTTGAATTGTCCATTGATGATCTTGTATTAGAAGGTAGTGCGCGTGAGAAGCACATTAGTACAGATGAACGCTTTCTTGCTTTTAGTTGCGCATATGCGAAAACAAAAAAAGGGTATGCAGGTGGAACAGTTGTCATAACTCCAATGGGTGGACATGTTGAAGTACACGGAAAAACACTCACTGTTTCAGGGGCAAAGGAGGTCATCCTTTTAACAAAGATTAAACCAATTGATGATTATGATCAACAAGCTCCATCGACATTAGCGTCGATAAAAAAAGCATTAAAAGCGATATCTTCTAAGGGGTATGTTGAACTATTAACATCACATATACGCATTCATGGAGAGTGGTTTAATCGAATGTCACTAACTATTTGTGATAGAGAGGACACACAAAAGCCTACGGAAGAGTTGCTAGTAAGTGATCAATCTTTGAATAAAGCATTGTTACAGCAAATGTTTGATATGGGGAGGTATGTCTTTATCTCTTCTTCAGGTTCTTATCCTCCAAACTTGGTTGGGCTATGGACTGGTGAATGGCGTCCGGCATGGAACGGAGATTTTACAACAGATGCAAATGTGAATTTGGCTGTTTCTGGTGGTGGAATCGGCAATATGCCTGAAGCACTAGAAGGCTATTTTCAACTCATCGAAAAAATTGTTCCAGATTGGCGAATAAATGCCCAAACATTTTTCGGATGTCGAGGTGTGTTAGCAGGATCTAAAACAGACGGTAACCACAATATTCATACTCATTTTGATGTTGATTGGCCGTTAGGATTTTGGACTGCGGGTGCACAGTGGCTAATGCTACCATTTTATGAATGGTATCAAATTAGTGGAGATGATGCGTTCTTTATTCAACGCGTTTTACCCATCATGAAGGAAATTGCTCTTTTCTATGAAGATTTTTTAACAGAATACAATGATGATGGTACGTTTATGTTTATACCTTCTTATTCACCAGAAAATACACCACGGATTTCAAACGATCTCCAAAAGGAAGGATGGCAGCCGAATCAAGCAAGTATTAATGCAACGATGGATGTAGCTGCAGCTAGAGAGTTGTTTACGTCGTTAATTGTCACGTGTCAGGAATTAGGAATCGAACGAGAGAGCATTCCTAAATGGAAAGATATGCTTGCCAATATGCCTGATTACGCCATTAATGAAGACGGTGCATTAAAAGAGTGGATTCATCCTCAATTAGATGATGAATATGACCACCGACATGTTTCTCATCTGTATCCTGTATGGCCAGGGCATGAAGTAACCCCTGAAGTTACGCCTGAATGGTTTGAGGCATCAAAAGTAGCATTAGAAAAGCGTGGGAGAGAAAATTATTCTGCTCACGGTGTTGTCCATTGTGCATTAGTCGCTGCAAGACAAAAGAATGCTGATCGAGTTGTGGATAACTTGAAGCTACTATTGCAAGAGGGGGACTATATTCACTCAAGTCTTGTGACGTCTCATAATCCGAATCGTGATATTTATAATGTGGATGCAAGTTGCAGTTTGCCTACATTAGTAATGGAAATGTTAGCTTACACATCACCTGGATTAATTGAATTATTGCCAGCAGTCCCAGAAGAAATTAGAAAAGGAGTCATAACGGGGATGAGAGCAAGAGGCCAAGTAGTGATTGAGAAGCTAGAGTGGGATTTAGGAGTGGGTGATGTCAATGTCTATTTGCGATCTCTTAAAAAACAAGAGGTTACCGTTCGTTTACGTCAAGGCATTGAGAAAGCATGGAACTCTGAAAATGAAACAATATTCATCCATAACAATACAGACCTTTCTATACATCTAAACAAAGATGAAGAGAGACATATTAAAATAAAACTTTCCTAAGAAAGAAGGAGTGGAATTATATGTTTACAAAAATGCCATATGGTGGAGATTATAACCCTGAACAATGGGATCGTGCTACTATGGAAGAGGATATAAGAATGTTTAAAAAGGCTAACATTGATTTTGTCCGTGTTCATATATTCTCTTGGGCTCTTAGTCAGCCAGATGAAGCGACCTATCAATTTGAATGGTTGGATGAAGTGATAGATCGTCTTCATGAAAATAATATACAAGTCGGAATTGGTACTGGTACTGCAGCACATCCAGCTTGGTTAGCTAAGAAGTACCCTGATGTTTTACGAGTTGAGTTCAACGGTATGAAACGTAAATTTGGTGGAAGACATAATTCATGTCCGAATAGTCCATCTTATCGAACATTTGCGAAGCGCCTTGTTGAGAGATTAGTTGATCGTTATAAAAATCATCCAGCAGTAGTATTATGGAATGTATCAAATGAGTTCGGTGGAGCATGTTATTGTGAAAATTGTGAAAAGGCATTTCGTGTTTGGTTAAAAAAGCGTTATCGAACATTGGATGAAGTAAATCGTGTTTGGAATACGAGATTTTGGGGACATACGTTTTATGATTGGGATGAGATCGTTGCACCAAACTTGCTCAGTGAACATTTTGCTGAAAACCGGACTATGTTCCAAGGTATTTCGCTTGATTATGCTCGCTTTAATTCTGATAGTATGCTTGAATGCTATAAAATGGAATATGACGTAATTAAGGAAGGAAATCCAGATACAATTGTAACGACTAATTTAATGGGAGCCTTTAAACCGTTAGATTATTTTAAATGGGGTAAGTATATGGATGTCATTGCTTGGGACAATTATCCAGCATTCGATACCCCTTATAGCTATACAGCTCTCATGCACGATTTAATGCGAGGGGTTAAAGATCAACAGCCATTTATGTTAATGGAACAAACACCAAGTCAGCAAAATTGGCAACCTTATAACTCGTTAAAACGTCCTGGTGTATTAAAATTATGGAGCTATCAAGCTGTTGCACACGGCTCTGATTCCGTTTTATATTTCCAAATGAGACGATCAAGAGGTGCTTGTGAAAAATTTCATGGTGCTGTTATCGAACATGTTGGTCATGAACATACGAGAGTGTTTAAAGAGGTAGCGGAGATTGGTCAAGAGTTAGTTGACTTATCTAATACTTTCATTGGATCAAAGCTACCGTCTAAAGTGGCGATCGTGTTTGATTGGGAAAATTGGTGGGCAATCGAATATTCAAGTGGGCCACACGCAGATTTAAAATATGTCGAACAAGTTCATAAATATTATGAAGCGTTGTATAAGAAAAATATTCAAGTAGATATCGTAAGTACCGACTCTGATCTTGAGCAATATGAAGTAGTTATTGCCCCTGTATTATATATGGTAAAAGAAGGGTATGTCAAAAGGCTCGAACGTTTTGTTGAAGCAGGTGGATGCTTTGTAACGACTTTCTTCAGCGGTATTGTCGATGAGAATGATTTAGTGACCTTAGGCGGATATCCTGGAGAACTCCGTTCGTTGCTTGGCATTTGGTCGGAAGAAATCGATTCATTACCACTCGAACATAAGAACAAAATGGTACTGAAATCGAACCGCGGTCAATTGCAAGGAGAGTACGATTGTAACATGCTATTTGATTTGATTCATTCAGAAGGGGCAGAGGTTGTTGCTGAATATGGTGATGACTTTTACAAAGGACGGCCAGCTTTAACCGTTAATAAATATGGAAAAGGTGAAGCGTGGTATGTTGCCACTAACCCTGAACAGGATTTCATCGATCATTTATTAATCGATATTAGTGAGAGACAAAACATTAAACCAGTATTGAACACTCCTTCTGGTGTTGAAGTGACGAAAAGAGTGAAAGATGAAAACGAGTTTGTATTCGTAATGAACCATAATAAAGAATCCAAAACGATTCAGCTGCAAGAAGCTTATAAAGATTTGCAGACGGGCCAGCTGTGCCAAGATCAATTAACGGTTGAAGCGAATGGAGTCTTGTTGTTAAAAGTATAAATGTACATGTAGTATGAAGAAAGAGGCTGGGGCATTATAAAAGTGTTTAGATGAGGAAACTGTACAATGGAGTACGATAGCGGATAAACTACACGTAGACTCCTACGTTATGAAAAGAAGGGCACTGAAAAAGTTTGGTTTTTAACTTTTTTGGTGTCCTTTAAGCAATGTGCGAACAGTTACCTGTTAAAAGCTTGATACGATTGGGTTTCTCGTATCAAGCGAAACCATTGCTAATCAAATTAAAGGTTCTGAAAAGTCGAATTGTCCTTTTTCAGTACATCTGGTTATGACAGCACTTTATAAAATAACATTAAATTTCTATATGAATTCACTTGTAATTATGATGGTATTTCTCCTATAGTTAGTAAAGTATAATTGTATAATAATTTCACCTTGTAAGCGCTTCCTTTTTGAGGGAGTAGATTGAAACATATTGGGGCAATCATGATGTTAAAGAAAATCATTCAAAAAATAAATAATATTACTTTACGAAGAAAGTTAATTTTATCGTTTATAATAGTTGTTTTTGTCCCTTTGTTGATTGTAGGGGTTTTTTTAACATACGAGCTTAGACAAATCTCCTTAAACAATGTTGTGGAGCAGTCCACTTCTGATATAAACCGTATACAAACTCGAATTTCAGAAGCACTTTTACCGATTGTTTATTTATCAAACCAATCATTGGCTGATGAGGGTTTAAAGGATTTAGTTAACCATGAGTATGAGACCGTTTTTGAAGTTGTAGACGCTTATAAAAATTATCCAGTTTTTGAACATAATATCCGCTTTTACAATGAGATAAGTAATATTCGATTGTATACGAACAATGAAACAATGCTTAATAATTGGCGGTTCATTCCGATTGATCCAGAAATAGTGAGACGTACATGGTTTCAGCAAACTGTTGAAGCTAAAGGTATGATGCGATGGGAATTTACAGATCACTTAAACGGGCGATTCGATACAAACTTAAGCTTGACCCGTTATTTAAATTTTCAAGATGATTTATATGGTGTACTTGTAATTGATGTTAATACGGATTATTTGAATTGGATTCTATCTCAAGAAGTACTACCGACTATGATTGTAAATAGCGATAATCAAATAGTCTCATCTAATAAATTAGATTTAATAGGTCGTAATTTAAATGAGGATACGTTTTCCAATAAGTTAATTAAGGGTGAAATCGGTATTTTTGAAGACACGGTTTTTGGTGAAAGTTCGCAAATTATGGTTGAGCCAATTCAATTTGAATACAGTACAAATCAGCTGCGGATCGTTTCAGTATTACCAAATTCGGAGATAATAGCAGATGCGAACCGATTGAGCCGCTTAGGATTTATTATTATGTTTATCAGTGCAATCATTGCACTCATTCTCATTTATGTATTTTCTCATTTTATTACGAGAAGAATGCTCACATTAAGCAAGCAAATAACAAACGTGGCGGAAGGGAATTTATCAACAGAATTTAAAATCGTAGGAAATGATGAGATTGGTCAATTATCATCGCAATTTAATAAAATGACTTTAAGTATTCAACAACTACTTAAAGAAGTAGAAGCTAAAAATGAGGAAAAAAGAGTATTGGAGAAACGCCAAGGGGAAATTAAATTTAAAATGCTCGCAAGTCAAATCAATCCACATTTCTTGTTTAACACACTAGAAACGATTCGAATGAAAGCACATATGAGAGGAGAGAAAGATATCTCGCTCATTGTAAAATTATTAGGGAAGTTACTACGAACAAGCTTAGAGATTAGTAGTAGTTTTGTTAGCTTGAAGCAAGAAATGGATATGGTTAAGTCTTATCTCGATATTCAAAGCTTCCGGTTTCAGGAAAGATTAGAATATGAGCTTGTTATAGATGAAATGATCAATAATATTCAAATTCCGCCTCTTATTATTCAACCACTTGTTGAAAATGCTGTAATACATGGATTAGAAAACCATGCGGTCGGTGGAAAAGTGATTGTGGAAGCGAAGAATCAAGGAGAGTGGATCCAAATTAATGTTATTGATAATGGTGTTGGTTTCACAGCAGAAAGACGGCAGCGGATTATAGAATCACTCACCTCAACTGACGAGGAGCATCGTATTGGTTTACGAAATGTTCATGAACGAATCATTCTTTCTTTTCAACAAAGTGAAGGGTTAGTAATTGAAAGTGAACGTGATAAAGGAACGTGTGTTTCATTTAGAATACCGAGACAGTCAGAGGGGGATCTGTATGATGTATAAAGTATTGATTGTTGATGATGAACGAACGGTACGAGAAGGGCTTAATTCTTTAATTCCGTGGGAAGATTATGGCTTTCAAGTGGTCGGACTAGCTAAAGATGCGGAGACGGCATATTCACTATTTCGTGAATTGTCACCAGACCTAGTCATTTCTGATATCCGTATGTACGGCATGAATGGATTAGATTTAATTAAACGTTTACGTGAAATCAATAAAGTATTTCAATGTATCATTTTAAGTGGATATGCTGATTTTGATTATGCTAAAAGAGCTATTCAAAATAATGTTGCAGGGTATTTGTTAAAACCGATCTACGAAGAAGAATTAATTGAGTATCTAGAGAAAGTAAAAAAAGAATTATCGAAACAGCAGGCTGTTACGGAGTTAACAGAAAGTGAAGAGACGAGAAAGCGTGAACAGTATGTTCTCTCATTGATCGGGAGCGATCACCACTTTTTTTCTGAAAAAGAAGCAAACCAATTTGGTTTAGATTGGGATCGATATCAAGTACTATTAATGAAAGTGGATAACTCCTTTGAAATGGATACAGATATGTTCAAAATAAAAAGAGAAGTAGAGTTTTTAATCAACAAAGATGTTGCACTATTTGTTAGTGAACCGTATGTAGGTTTAGTTCTAAATGCCTCCGAATACCGAATGAAAGAGGTTCAACAGTTATACCAAGAATTAAAACTGTCACTGGATAGCTATGCTCATTCTATAACGTATAGTATTGGACAAGTTGTTGAGAGTTTAAATGACGTTCATCAGTCCTACAAAAGTGCGTTTCAAATGATCCAGAGAAAGTTCTTTTATCCCAAAGAACAACTACTGTCAGATGGTATGCAAATTGATATACAGTATTCTGAAGGTCAATTTGAGGTTACAGATATTATTGATAATATGTATTTTGCTTTAGACCTAGGGGTGTATGAAAGTTTGCGTGAAACAACTAATGACATGTTTAAGTGGGCGATGCAAGATCTCTCTGAAAGAAATGTGAAAAAAAACATCGTTTACGTCATGACAACGGTATTTAATAAATTACAGAAATCAAAGGAGGAAAAAGAGGAATTTTTCACTTCAATGCTAGAAAAGGTATTAGAGTTGTATCAACAACCCTCATTTGAAGATGTGAAAAAAGTTGTTAATGAGATGATGAATGATGTATTGAATGAGCTTGAATATGCTGATAGCGATCATCAATTAAAGAAATTATTGTTACTAATTGAAAATAAGTATAATGAAAATTTAAAGTTGGAACAGCTAGCGAAATTGTTCAATTACAACAGTGCTTATTTAGGGAAATTATTTAAAAGCTATACAGGCGAATATTTTAATACGTATTTAGATAAAGTTCGAATAAAAAATGCAAAGAAATTGCTTTTACAAGGACAGAAAGTGTATCGTGTTGCTGAGATCGTCGGTTATAACAATGTTGATTATTTCCATAGCAAATTTAAAAAATATGAAGGTGTATCTCCTTCAGCATATAAAAGAAAGATGATAAAAAGCGACTGAATTGGTTGCTTTTTTTTCTGAGTAAAGAAGTTTTATGTGAGGATTGGGGTTGCGTGCAAAAAGACAGATCACTAAAAAACATAGTAATTTCACTAATTATTAAGGTGTAAACGTTTTAAGTGTTATTAAAACAACAATGAAAGCGCATTCCTATATAAATTATTATATGAATTTAGTTGAAATCATTTAGGTATTTACAAAGGTGCATTTTCGTTATGATTAATTTGTAAAGAGGAGGGGATAGCATGGACGTGAAACCAGAGAAAGCGCCTTCAAAGCTAGAAGTCGTAAAAAAGAAAAAGAGTTTCTGGAAAACAATGAAGAACCAAAAAATCTTATATTTGATGTCGATCCCCGTTGTTATATGGGTATTCATTTTTAATTATCTCCCTGTATGGGGCTGGACAATGGCCTTCCAAAATTTTCGACCAGGAAGAGCTATTACGGAGCAGGAATGGGTAGGATTTGAGCACTTTATTCAATTATTCCAAGATGATCACTTTTATCTTGTATTACGAAATACGATTGCAATGAGTGTTATGCTCTTAATTGCTGGCTTTGCCATTCCGATATTATTTGCTGTTTTATTAAATGAATTAAAGGATTCATTATTCAAACGATCGGTTCAAACGATTTCTTATTTACCTCACTTTGTCTCTTGGGTAGTTGTTGCTGGAATAGTAACAAAAATGCTCTCAACAGATGGTGGGATTGTGAATGACATTCTTGTTGGTTTAAATTTGGTCGATCGACCCATACAGTTCATGGCTCAAGGGGAATTGTTTTGGGGCATTGTCACATTAGCAGATGTCTGGAAGGAAATGGGCTGGAATTCGATTATCTTTTTAGCTGCAATGGCTGGTATTGATCCACAGCTTTATGAAGCTGCAAGAGTTGATGGAGCAGGTAGATGGCGCCGCATTTGGCATATAACATTACCTGGAATAAGACCTACTATAATGGTTATTTTAATCTTGTCCATCGGTAGTATGATTAGTATTGGTTTTGAACGACAACTTCTATTAGGAAACTCTCTTGTCAGGGAATACTCAGAAGTCCTTGAATTGTATGCGCTTAATTACGGGATTGGAATGGGACGATATTCCTACGGTACGGCAATTGGAATCTTTAATTCAATTGTAAGTATTACTTTGCTGCTGTTAGCTAATGGCATATTTAAGCGACTTACCAAGACGAGTGTCATGTAGAGGGGTGATGTGAAATGAGTAAAAAATCAAGTTTATTTGCGACTAGTACATCTGAAAAAGTATTTGATGTGGTTAATTATATATTGATGTCAGTAGTGATCGTCGTCATGTTATATCCATTTTTGAATGTGTTAGCCATTTCATTTAATGAATCAAGTGATACGGTTCGTGGAGGAATTTATGCATGGCCACGAGCGTTTACTTTAGATAATTATCAAGTCATTATGCAATATGATAGCCTTGTCACTGGATTTATTAATTCGGTGCTTCGTACAGTTATTGGTACAGTATTAGGATTATTCATTTGTGCGATGGTTGCCTATGTGTTGAGTAGAAGGGACTTCCAGGCGAGACGGTTCGTTTCAACGGTCATCGTATTAACAATGTTCTTTAGCGGTGGGTTAATTCCGACGTATATGCTTATGCGTGATTTAGGATTAATTAATACATTTGCGGTTTACATTTTACCTTTACTCGTTAGTGCATGGAATATAATCATTATCCGTTCCTTTATGGATGGTTTGCCATTTGCTCTTCAAGAATCAGCTAAGATGGATGGAGCCAATGATTTCACTATTTTCTGGCGAATTATTTTGCCAATCTGTAAGCCTGTTCTAGCAACAATTGCTTTGTTTATTGCGGTTATGCAGTGGAACATGTGGTTTGATACGTACATTTACAATAGTGCGAACGCTTCATTAACGACTTTGCAATATGAACTAATGAAAATATTGCAAAATACTTCTACAAGTGCAGGAATTGATTCTGTCAGAGGTGGGCAAGGTACTGAATTAATGAACCGAGTATCGCCCGAGTCTGTTAGAATGGCGATTACGATTGTAACAATTGTACCAATTTTACTCGTCTATCCTTTCCTACAACGATACTTTGTCAAAGGAATGACACTTGGAGCAGTTAAATAAACATTCTTGTTTGTTACAGGTAGTACAATTTATTGTGCTACCTGATAATAAAATATAAATATAAACGAAAAGGGGAGGGTTATATTATGTCTCATACTAAGAAAATGCTATTAATGGGCTTCATTACTGTTTTGTTGTTATTTGTTATGGTAGCATGTAACAGCAGTGAAGAGGGTTCATCTGATGATCAAGATTCGACGAATGTTGAAATCGATGGAGAAGCGGAACCAATTACATTTTCGTTTTTTGCCGCAGATAATAATCCGGATTGGGATGGAATGAGTACAGATGTCGGAGAAGTTATTTTACAGGAAACGGGCGTGTCATTAGATGGCGATTTTGCTATAGGTGATCCAGCAGAACGTATTTCATTAATGGCAGCTAGTGGTAGCTATCCAGATTTTGTTCTTCCAAAGGGCGATGGTAATCTACTAGTTGATTCTGGCGCGATGCTTGACCTACGCCCACTTATTGAGGAACACGCTCCTAACATTCAAGAGGTTTATGGTGATTACATGAACCGTATGCAATGGAGTGAAAATGACGATTCAATATATTTTTTAGGGACGTATCCAGTAGATCAGGAAAATTGGGAACCCGGACATACTTTTTGGCTACAGCATGATGTTGTAAAAGAATTGGGATACCCCGAGATTAATACAGTTGATGATTTTGAGAGCGCTATCAAAGAATATTATGAAATGTATCCTGAAATCGATGGTCAACCAACGATTCCATTAACTTTGTTAGCAGACGACTGGCGTTTACTCATATCTGTAACAAACCCTGCTGGATGGGCAACAGGTGCTCCTGATGATGGAGAATGGTTTATTGATGAAGATACACATGAAGCGATGCTACGTTATCGTCGTCCAGAGGAAAGAGAATATTTCCGCTGGTTAAATCATATGAACGCCGAAGGTTTACTTGATCCAGAATCATTTATTCAACAGGAAGATCAATATAAATCGAAAATAGCTTCAGGTCGAGTATTAGGATTAATTGATGCAGATTGGTCTATTGGTGAGCCACAAACAGCTCTCCGTGAAGAGGGTAAACATGAAAGGATGTATGGTGTGTACCCTGTAACATTAGATGAAAGCTTTGAAACACGTAATTTTCAAAATACTGGATATATACCGACTTGGGGAATTGGTATTACAGTTGACAATCCTGATCCTGTTCGTGCGATTAAGTTTTTAGATTGGATGGCATCTGAAGAAGCACAAATTTTAAATAACTGGGGTATTGAAGATGTTCATTACCAGTTAGATGAAGATGGAAATCGCTATTTAACTTCCGAACAACGTCAAGAGCGTTTAAATGATAGTAATTATCACAAACGTACGGGTATTGGTATGTATAAAGCATATGCCCCTCACTATGGAGATGGTGTTCTTGATTCAACAGGTCAACCATTTACAACTAATAGACCTGAACAATTAAGAGAAGATTACACTGAAATAGAAAAAGAAGTATTAGATGCTTATGGGGTTGAAATTTGGGCAGATTTATTCCCAGATGGAGATCAATTCCCGGTTAAACCATGGGGAGTAGCGTGGCAAATCAATTGGGATTCAGATTCACCAATTGCTGTACCATTTCAACAAATTCAAGATACAATGTTTACTCGAATTCCAGAAGCGATATTAGCAAATCCAGAAGATTTTGATACGATTTATGATCGATTTATGGATGAAGTTGAAGGACATGGTGTCTATGAAATGGAAGAACACTTTACTGAACTTGTTCAAAAACGAGTAGAGCTTTGGAGTGAATAGATCGACTTAAGAAAAAAGAATATTGAACAATAATTGATAAATGTCTTTATTTTTGAGTTACTGGTTGTTGTAATGCCCTAATCGAACTATAGGATAAGATGGTAGGATGGTTAGTAGTAACGTTTCGTAAGCTTAATAGTGTTTATGACAGTTGTGTTTTAATAGTAAGGTCGTGCAATTACTATATTACTTGACAGCAAAATAGAGAATCACTCTAAAAAAGGAGGGTTTTATTCATGGTTCATTTTAAGAAAAAGCTATTAGGTGGATTTATTGCTATTGGATTACTATTGCTCATTGCAGCATGTAACAGCAGTGAAGAAGGTTCATCAGACGAACAAGCAGATAACGATGCACCGGATGTTGAGATTGATGGTGATTTAGAACCAATTACATTTTCATTCTTTGCCGCAGATAATAATCCAGATTGGACTGGGATGGATACAGATATTGGTGAAGTTATTTTACAAGAGACAGGTGTTTCATTAGATGGTGATTTTGCCTTAGGTGATCCTGCAGAACGTATATCTCTATTCGCTGCTAGTGGTGACTTTCCTGATTTTATCTTACCTAAAGGTGATGCCAATCTGTTAGTAGATGCAGGTGCAATGGTTGACTTACGTCCACTTATCGAAGAACATGCTCCTAATATTCAAGAAGTCTATGGAGATTATTTAAATCGTATGCAGTGGAGTGAAAATGATGAATCCATTTATTTCTTAGGTACGAGTCCGGTTGATGAGGAATGGTGGAGCCCAGGAAATGGCTTTTGGTTACAGCATGATGTTGTCAGAGAATTAGGTTATCCAGAAATTCGTACAGTTGATGATTTTGAAAGTGCTATAAGAGAATATTATGAAATGTATCCTGAAATTGATGGTCAACCAACGATTCCACTATCGTTATTAGCAGATGACTGGCGATTACTAATTTCAGTAACAAATCCAGCTTTTTGGACAACTGGAGCGTCTGATGACGGAGAGTGGTATATTGATGAAGAAACACATGAGGCGATGTTGCATTTGCGACGCCCTGAGGCAAGAGAATATTTACGTTGGTTAAATCAGATGAATGCGGATGGTTTACTTGATACAGAAACGTTTGTTCAGCAAGAGGACCAATATAAATCGAAAATAGCTTCAGGTCGAGTATTAGGACTAATTGATGCGGATTGGTCGATTAGTGAGCCACAAACAGCTCTACGAGAAGATGGGAAATATGAACGAATGTATGGAGTCTATCCTGTAACATTAGATGAAAGTTATGAGCATCGTAATTTCCAAAGTACAGGTTATTTACCAACTTGGGGAATTGGTATTACGGTCGATAACCCAGATCCTGTTCGTGCGATTAAGTTTTTAGATTGGATGGCATCTGAAGAAGCACAAATTTTAAATAACTGGGGGATTGAAGATGTTCATTATCAGTTAGATGAGGAGGGAAATCGTTATTTAACTTCTGAACAGCGTGAAGAGCGCTTAAGTGATAGCAATTTCAACAAACGTACAGGTATTGATATGTATAAGTCATATGGTCCTCACTATGGAGATGGTGTTCTTGATTCAACAGGTCAACCATTTACGATTAATCGACGAGAGTCACTAAGGGACGATTATACGGAAATTGAAAAGGAAGTATTAGATGCATACGATGCCGAAATTTGGGCTGATTTGTATCCAGATGGAGATCAATTCCCGGTTAAACCATGGGGAGCTGGTTACCAAATCAATTGGGATGCTGATTCACCAATTTCGGTACCTTTCCAACGAGCATCAGATTCGATTTACACTCGAATCCCAGAGGCCATTTTAGCTGATCCTGAAGAATTTGATGCAGTATTTGATCGGTTTATGGATGAGCTTGAAGGGCATGGTGTTGAGGAAATGGAAGCACACTTTACTGAACTTGTTCAAAAACGTGTAGAGCTTTGGAGTGAATAAAGGTTTAAGCAAAGTGACATCATTTGTCACTTTGCTTCTCAATCAAGTTAGATTATGAGAATTGTTTTATGAATGTAATTTTGATTAAATTGGAGGTTAACATGGCACATATAAAGAAGAAGTTACTAGGAGGGTTAGTTGCCGTTGCGTTACTATTCGTGATTGCAGCGTGTAACAGCAGTGAAGAAGGTTCATCAGACGATCAAACGGATAATGACGCACCGGATGTTGAAATTGATGGGGATTTGGAACCAATTACATTTTCATTCTTTGCATCAGATAATAATCCAGATTGGGATGGGATGAATTCAGAAGTTGGTGAAGTAATTTTACAAGAAACAGGAGTATCGCTCGAAGGTGATTTTGCACTGGGTGATCCAGCAGAGCGTATTTCATTAATGGCAGCTAGTGGTGAATACCCAGACTTGGTTCTTCCAAAAGGGGATGGGAATCTACTAGTTGATGCAGGAGCTATGGTCGACCTTCGTCCACTTATTGAGGAGCATGCACCTAATATTCAAGAAGTTTATGGTGATTATT
Organism: Halalkalibacter sp. AB-rgal2; assembly: GCF_041821005.1. NCBI lineage: Bacteria > Bacillati > Bacillota > Bacilli > Caryophanales > Bacillaceae > Halalkalibacter > Halalkalibacter sp. AB-rgal2. The sequence goes on along the minus strand of NZ_JBGUAV010000004.1, from coordinate 223,278 downwards.
TAAATCGTATGCAATGGAGTGAAAATGATGATTCGATTTATTTTATAGGTACGAATCCAGTCGATCAAGAGTATTGGGAGCCAGGACAGGCTTTTTGGCTGCAACATGATGTCGTAAAAGAGTTAGGGTATCCTGAGATTAATACGATTGACGATTTTGAGAATGCTATTAAAGAATATTATGAAATGTATCCTGAAATTGATGGACAACCAACGATTCCTTTAACGTTATTAGCAGATGATTGGCGTTTACTTATTTCTGTTACAAACCCTGCAGCATGGGCAACAGGGGCACCTGATGATGGCGAATGGTTTATTGATGAAGAATCACATGAAGCGATGTTACGTTATCGTCGTCCAGAGGAAAGAGAGTATTTCCGTTGGTTAAATCACATGAATGCAGAAGGATTGTTAGATCAAGAATCATTTATTCAGCAGGAAGATCAATATAAATCGAAAATTGCATCAGGACGAGTATTAGGGCTTATAGATGCAGACTGGTCGATTAGTGAGCCACAAACGGCTCTTCGTGAAGATGGGAAATATGAGAGAATGTATGGTGTGTATCCTGTCACATTAGATGATAGCTATGAGCCACGTAACTTCCAAAGCACTGGTTACCTGCCTACGTGGGGGATTGGTATTACAGTGGATAATCCAGATCCAGTTCGTGCGATTAAATTTTTAGATTGGATGGCGTCTGAAGAAGCTCAGATTTTAAATAACTGGGGGATTGAAGATGTTCATTATCAGGTTGATGAAGATGGAAATCGTTATTTAACTCCTGAACAGCGTGAAGAGCGTTTAAGTGATAGTAATTTTACTAAACGTACGGGAATAGAAATGTATAAAGCATATGGGCCTCACTATGGTGATGGTGTTCTTGATTCAACAGGTCAACCATTTACGATTAATCGTCCTGAAGAATTAAGAGAAGATTATACTGAAATTGAAAAAGAAGTATTAGATGCTTACGGTGCTGAGATTTGGGGGGATTTATTCCCAGATGGTGATCAATTTCCTGTTAAACCTTGGGGTGCGGCATGGGAGATTAATTGGGATTCAGATTCTCCTATCGCTGTTCCGTTCCAACGCATTCAAGATACTATGTTTACTCGAATTCCGGAAGCGATTTTAGCAAATCCTGAAGATTTCGATGATGTGTATGATCGTTTTATGGATGAGGTTGAAGGACATGGCGTCTATGAAATGGAAGAGCAATTTACAGAGCTTATCCAAAAACGGGTTGAACTTTGGAGTGAATAATAATCAAGAGGCTAGGACGTAACTAGCTTCTAATCGTGAGAAAGTTGAATTTGAGCACGCTCAAATTCAACTTTCTATTTTGCGTATAAATTCTTCGCGTACCTTAGTTAATTTTAACAAGAAAAATAAGCTATTTTTATAAAGGTTGTGGCTCTGACGATGGGGTATTCTTATGGTGAAATGGAGAGGAAGCCACTCGACTCCTGCGGGACATAGAGGGAGGTACTGAATAGGTCCTTTCTAGTCACTTAAAGAAGAGTAATGGCTCCACTCGTTGCGCGCCTAGCTATGAGAAATCCACTCATTGCAAGGCTTTCAAAATCGGGCAACGGCTACGCACATTACTTCAAAGCCACTGAAAAAGTTAAAACCAAACTTTTTCAGTGGCCTCACATAGAGGGAGGGCCGAGACCACAGAGGCACATCGCCGCGGAAAGCGAGTGGCTGGTGCGCAATGAAACGAACTTGTGACAGTCACTTATTTATAGAGTTAAAAAATAATTAAAGCCGGTGAAATTTTACGATACGTAAAATTTCACCGGCTTTTTCAATTCAGAGGAGGGTTTTGTCCTAACCTCGTGTTTAGATTTATTGATTGTTTTATTTACTGGTGGTGATGTCAACCTTCTCATCTCGTTACCATTTCGATTTGGCTGGATGAGGACAAGTTTTTGATTTAAAATGAGCACGGTAAGCGACCCATTCTCCAGAATATGCACAAGTTGATTTGTATAAGAGTGAAGGACAACTTAAACAAATTGAGACCCTTTTCTCAAAAACCTCTTTTGTGACGGTTTCAAAATCATAGGTAGGATGATAAGACCAATCAGCTTGAACATCGATCATTCGACAACTTTTACATTCTCTTTGTTGACTTGTTTTCATATTGTTGGCTACCCTATTGTCAATGATATGATGGACATGCTTGGCAAGTTCACTTGTAACGTGTCCCCTTCAACAGTAAAGTCCTCGAATGAAGAAGGCTTGACATGATCAGGATTTTCAAATGTGTTGTGAGCGTTACATTCATTTGCTGTTAATATACGTCCCTGAATGGTACGCAATGAATCTATACCACGCAGGTCAATCGCAACAGAAGTTTGGTCATTTGGGTTCAGATGACAAATGCTAATGTGAACCTTCCCTTGCTTATCTTTTGATGCGGTGGCACTGACAGCTGGTAACTCTTCACTATTAATCTGATACGTGCTTGAGGAAATATCAATATCAAGCTTTGTTGCATCTTGATGAACCTTATACATTTCAAAGACATGGTAGGTTGGTGTTAAGATCATTTTTTCTCCTTCAGTCAAAATCATTGCTTGAAGGACATTGACAGTTTGAGCAATGTTCGCCATTTGTACCCGGTCATTATGCTCGTGGAAAATGTTAAAGTGTAGCCCTGCGACAAGAGCATCTCGAATCGTATTTTGTTGATAAAGGAAGCCTGGGTTCGTTCCAGGCTCTACATCGAACCAAGTTCCCCATTCATCAATGATCATACCTACTCGTTTGTCTGGGTCATATTTATCCATAATGGTCGAGTGTTTTGAAATCAACTCATTCATATGAAGTGCTTTTTTCATCGTAAGAAACCATTCATTTTCACTTGGATCTAATGCAGAGCCTTTATTAGCCCAATCGTCACTTGGAACCGTATAATAATGAAGGCTTAATCCATCCATTAAATGCGAAGCTTCACGCATGAGTACTTCTGTCCAGTGATAATCATCCACATTAGCCCCACCAGCAATTTTATATATCTTATTGTCACCATAATTTCGAACATATGTCTGGAACTGCCGATAGAGGTCTGCATAATATTCAGCGCGCATATGTCCACCGCATCCCCAGTTTTCATTGCCAACTCCAAAGTACGTTAATGACCATGGTTCGTTACGACCATTTTCTTTTCGCCAATTCGCCATCGGAGATTCTCCATTGAACGTCATATATTCGACCCATTCTGACATTTCTTGTACAGTTCCGCTACCAACATTACCACAGATGTATGGTTCGGTGTCTAACATTTCACAAAGCATCAGAAATTCATGCGTACCAAAGTGGTTATTTTCAACGACTCCTCCCCAATGTGTATTGACCATTCTTTTTCGGTTTTCATTAGGGCCGATTCCGTCTTTCCAATGGTATTCATCAGCAAAACAGCCCCCTGGCCAACGAAGGACAGGAATTTGAATTTCCTTGAGCGCTTTTACTACGTCATTTCGTATCCCATTTGTATGCTCAATATGAGAGTCTTGTCCAACCCAAAAGCCCTCATAGATACACCTTCCTAAATGCTCGGCAAAATGACCGTAAATATTTTTGTTGATTTTTCCTTTAGGAACATCCGCTTGAATGACTATTTTATTTTTCATTTGAAACCCTCCATAGAAAATAGCTAGAAATAGTTGTACGATATCTTAAACAAGGTATACCTAAAGTTATAAGCATTGTACGTACAAAATAAATTGTAAACGCAATCATTAGGTTTTACAAGTCATTCAATTGATATTTATTTCAATTAAAATATCAATTGAAAGAGTAATGTTTTTTCTATAATTTCTATATGAATTTTGTTTGAAATCATTTGGTAGAGCTCAGAAAGATAATGAATTAAACTAGTAATAAGGGTATGAAAGCGTTTTATATTTGAGTTTAAGCTGAAAAAGGAGAGTGTACAATGGCAAGACAATTTGAATATCCATTTCAAAACCCAGAGTTATCGATAGAAGAAAGGGTTCATGATCTCGTTTCTAGGTTTACGTTAGATGAAAAAATTGCATTAATGCATCAGTATCAGCCAGAAGTTAGTCGTTTAGGTATTAAAGCACATAAACAAGGAACAGAGGCTGCTCATGGGATTGCATGGTTAGGAGAAGCAACCGTCTTTCCGCAAAACATCGGGTTATCTCTTACGTGGAATCCGCAGTTAATGAAACAAATTGGTGATGTGATAGGAGATGAGGCGCGAGTATTCTATCAAAAAGATCCAGATGCGAATGGTCTTACTCTATGGGCGCCAACAGTAGATTTAGAGCGTGATCCACGATGGGGCCGAACGGAAGAAGCGTACGGTGAAGACCCTACTCTCGTAGGTAAGTTAGCAACTGAGCTCGTAAAAGGGATGCAAGGTGATCACCCTGTCTATTTAAAATCAGTAGCAACATTGAAACACTTCTTAGGAAATAACAATGAGTTGGATCGTGGTGAATGTTCAGCAAGTATTGACCCACGTAATATGCATGAATATTATTTAAAAGCGTTTGAGCCAGTGTTCGTAGAGGGAAAAGCGAAGTCAATGATGACCGCATATAATTCTATTAATGGTACTCCAGCGCTGCTACATCCGTATGTGAATGATCTTGTTAAAGAAAAGTGGAACATGGATGGTTTTGTTGTTAGTGATGCTGGGGATGTATTAGGAATTGCTCGCGACCATCACTATTATGATAATCATGTAGAAGGTATGGCTGATACGATTAAAAGTGGAATTGATAGTATAACGGATGATAAGGAAGAATCACTTGAAGCAATTAGAGATGCTCTAAAGCAAGGACTACTCGGAGAAGATGATCTTAATAAAGCATTAAGAAACGCATTTCGTGTTCGTTTTTGGTTAGGAGAATTTGACCCTGAATTAAATCCATACGTGAATATACCTGAATCAAAGTTGCTGGCGAAAGAACATCAAGAGCTTTCCTATCAAGCTGCCAAGGAGCAAGTAGTCTTACTTAAAAACGAAGAGGGTACGTTACCTTTACAATCGTCTAAATTGAATAAAGTAGCTGTACTTGGTCCGCTTTGTAATGATGTACATGCTGATTGGTATAGTGGAACACCTTCTTATCGCGTAACTCCATTAAAAGGAATACAACATAAATTAAAAGGACAAAATATATGCTCGCATGAAGGCTACAAACAAATCAAAATTCGTTCTAAGAAAACAGGGGCGTACATTGGAATCGACGAGAAAGATGGCAACAAATTGATTTCAACAAAGCAATCTGCTCGCGCAGAGCTGTTTCAATGGACCGATTGGGGTTGGGGAAGTCAAACGTTAAAATCAACGTCAACAGGGAAATTTGTTACGACTGGAGATGAATGCTTGACGGCTACTGCTGAAGAAGCACGAGGATGGTTTGTGAAGGAGCTTTATACGTTACATGAAGAAGAAGGTGCTGTTCGTGTAACATCTTGGGACGGTCATCCCGTTTGTGTAGGAGATGACGGACAGTTATTTGCAGCAACAGAAGGGCAAGAAGACAAAGGCGACTTTTATGAAATTGAAGTGGTTGAGGATGGAATAATGGAGGCTGTGAAAGCAGCTAGTGAAGCGGATACAGCGATTGTCTTTGTAGGTAATAGTCCGTTTATTAACGGTAAAGAGACGATTGATCGAGATGATATTATTTTACCACCTGAGCAAGAAAAGTTAATCCGCTCAGTAAGAGAAGTGAACGAAAATACAATTGTTGTTATTGTAAGTAGTTATCCTTATGCAGTTAATTGGCCTGATGAACACATTCCTGCTATTTTGTATTCATCTCATGCAGGACCCGAGCTAGGTACAGCAATGGCAGATGTATTATTTGGTGATTATAACCCAGCTGGACGTCTCAGTATGACATGGTATCGATCAACAGAACAGCTTCCTAACATAATGGATTACGACATTATAAAAGGCAAGAGAACGTATCAATATTTTGATGGAGATGTATTATATCCATTTGGACATGGTTTAAGCTATACGACATTTACTTATAGCGATTTACACCTTTCTCATAAAGAAATAAACCGAGACAGTACGTTAGAAGTAACATGTTTAGTGGAGAATACGGGCGAGCTTGATGGTGAGGAGGTTGCGCAGCTTTATGTAAGAGCCAATCAATCTCGAATAACACGACCGATTAAGACGTTAAAGGAATTCTCAAGAATTTTTGTGAAACAAGGTGAGAAGAGGACTGTCACTTTCAAATTACCTATTAAGGAATTAGCTATTTGGGATGTTGTGAGTGAATCGTATAAAGTTGAATCAGGTGAATATACGGTTATGGTTGGTTCATCATCTGCGCTCTTACCATTACAAGCAACGGTTCACGTTCAAGGTGATGTACTAGATAATCGTACGTGTACAGATAGGATAAAGGCATTTAATTACGATGATTACGAAAGTGTGTATTTAGATGAAGGTGAAAACCGTGAATATTGCGTACGAACGAATAATGAGCTTGGCTGGGTTTCTTTTAAAAATTGTGAATGGAGCAAACCTTTATCAAAATGGACAGTGAAGGTTCATGCGCAATCACATGCTGAATTACAATTGAGAGTAGGTCGTTTCAATGGTGAGCTATTGGCTACGGTAGAAGTTGAAGGAAATACGGGGTGGCAAGAACTAAGAACGACCATGAACAGTGATAATCATTTAGCGGACAAAGAAGACATTTATGTTATATTAAAAGGTGATGTACAATTAAGCTGGTTCCAGCTTGCTTAATCTGTATGCTATGAACGTAGTAGCTATTGCTTTAAGGATTTTCAAAAGGGGGAATGATCTATCCCCTTTTGAGGTACTTATATAATATAATATTAGAGGGTGTTACGCTTGAAGAAAGCTTTGTTGTTTGTATTATGCATCATTACTTCCTTTCATATGGGTGGCTGTTCTAGTGAAGAAGAAGCCGTTACATTAGATGTGATGTTTTTTACTGATTTGCCAATTGATTTGGCAGAAGCATTTACGGATTATACGGAAAGCTTATATGAAGCTTCCGACGTATCAACAATGACTCATATGTTTTTACCTTCCCCTGAGAAATTAACAGTAGAAATGGTTGCTGGTGAAGGTGATATTTATGTTGTGGAAGATTGGATGTATCATATTATTTTTGATCCAGTTATTTTACATCCACTTGATGAGATTGCAGAAATAAAGGAAGTGGATGAACGGTTTTTTGGAAAGAATGAAATAACGGAAGAGGAACATGTGTATGCCATTGGCTTGGATCAAGACTCTCCACTTTTAATGGAATTGGGTATTGAGTATTCAGACAGGCTGATTGCTGTTATGATGAGAGATCGTCAAGTAAATGATTTAGGGTTAGAAGTATTGCAACAATGGTATGATTAACTGTTACGTTTTACGAAATGGTTGAATCTAAAGGGTGAACATAATGCAGAAAAATTGGACAGATACACCACTTTATACGATAGCAGATTGGGTAATGAAATTAGCTTATATTAATTTATTATGGTTTCTTTTCACATTTTTAGGGCTTATTATTTTAGGTTTCTTTCCAGCGACAGTAGCAATGTTTACGATTTTAAGACAGATGCTCTTAAAAGAAGATAGCGTCCCCATTTTTAAAACGTTTTTAACCGTTATCAAGCAAGAATTTGTGCGAGCGAATGCGGTTGGGCTTATGTTAGCTGTTATAGGGTATATTATCTATATTGACTTTCTTTATTTAGGGACGGTAGATGGTTATCTCCATTCGATTCTATCTGTTGTTTTTATCGTATTATCTATTGTTTATGGCGCTGTATGTTTGATGATTATACCTGTTCTTGTTCATTTTGAATTGTCATTTAGTCAATATTTCAAACATGCGATTCTATTTTCGGTCATAAATCCGCACATTATGATCTTTATGGGAGCGGGAATCTATTTTGCGTATCGATTATTTAACTTTTTACCTGGATTAACATTATTTTTCTTTGGCAGTCTTATTTCTTTATTTATCATGTGGAGTGCAACCTTGGCGTTTAATAGAGTGGAGAAAAAACAACAAAGGCTACAACCAAGTGAAGATAAGTAAAGTCCGTTTACTACGAACGATGTAGTAAACGGACTTTTTTAAAAGGTTAAGAAATTCGCGGATATCGTTGTGGCTAAAAGAGGGCAATGGCTCTGCGCGCCGCACGCTTCTCTACAAGACGTTCACTTGTAGAGAACTTTCAAAATAGGAGATGGCTTCGCCCATTGCTTTGAGCTCAAATTTTAAAGTTTAATTTAATAATGCCAGCTTCTTTTGCTGAAGTGAATGCGATGACAATGAGTGGACCGATAATGAATCCAAGTACACCAAATAGCATAAGTCCAATATACATAGCGATGAGAGTCGCCAATGGAGATAATCCAATTTGCTGCCCCATCACCTTCGGTTCGACTGTTCTACGAATAACGAGTAGAATGGCGGCTAATACAAGCAATTGAGTTCCCATACTAACATTTCCAGCGAATAATTGAAAAATTGCCCATGGTGCTAATATAGCAATTGATCCAATTAACGGTATAAAATCAATGAGCCAAATAATAAAGGCCATTAATAAGGCAACTTCAGGAGCGATAAACAACAGTCCGATTAATGAAACGATAAAGATAATGATACTAACTAAAAATTGAGCTTTTAAAAATCCCCATAGAACATACTTTAATCGTGAAGTCATAAAATTGACTTTGTCTTTTGTCTTATCAGATAAGTATGAAAAGGACTTTCGTTTTAAGACGGGTAATTCTAATAAAAATAAAAATAGAGCAATTAAATAGACGATAATGGATACTAAGTATCCAGGTATACTCGAAACAAAAGAGGTCACATCGTTAATAATGTTGCGTTCGCTTATTGTGTTTCGAATATCATTCAATGTTCTAGTCACAAGAATGTTGATTTCTTCTACTAATTCTGGCGGTAAATTATCATATTCGTGTTCAAGATTGCGTTGGAAATTTAGCCAAGAACGATTGATGTCATTAATGTGCTGTGGTAAATTTTCAACAATTTGTGAACCTTGTGTAATTACTTTTGTGACACTATAATAGCCAGTCAAACCGATAAAACAAATAAACAAGGTAAAAACAATCATGACGGCAAGGTTTCGCTTTAATTTAAGTCGTTTATGTAAAGATTCTACTGCTGGTGATAACAATAAGGCAGTGAAAAAAGCCAACAGTAATGGGATCGAAATAGGTATAATGAAATAAGCTACGATAGCGATGGCAATGATGCTAATGATGATAATGAAGGTGCGTTTAGATATGAGTGCTGCCAATGTAGGACTCCTCTCTTGAATGTAAAATGTATCTATCCGTAAAAGCTTACACATCTCTTAACTTATATTATAGTATAGAACATTATAGAATGAACAGTTTATATAGGTATATTTTTATACTTATGGTATACTCATTCAAGCGTTCAATCAATGAAGAAGGCTTGAACTTTTTGAAAGGAGTATGTATGTAGTGAGAAAGTCCAATTGGATTGTTTTATTTTGTTGTATGTTTCTTGTTGCTTGTCAATCACCTGACAACTCCGAGTTAATAAAAGTAGAAGATGATACAGAGCTAGTGGAGTTTGTAACAAATTACAAAAAAACGATGATCGAGTCGGTAAATGACGGTCATTTTAATGATGTAGAACCTTATTTAATGGCAAACGTTAGTTTCTATCATTCTTTACGCAGGTACGTAAATGATTTACATAGTGATAGAGCTAGTAAAGAGCTGAAGGAATTTCATGTTGATCACGTTTATGAAGATGACGTAGGTGATTATTATGTTGAAGCTTTTGAATCAGTTGTGATCCATTACCCTAATGAATCAGAAGAAATAGAACGTTACATTAGGTTTGAAATTAATAGGCTTAACAACGATTCGCTACGTATTGTAACGATTCGAGAACGTGAAGAATAAGAAAAAGACGACGATGGTACCATCGTCGTCTTTTTCTTATTCTTCTGCTTCTAAATTCCCTTTTAAAAGCTCAAGCTTCTTGTTACACTTATCAATAATTTGTTGAGGGAACTCTTCCCCCTCGTATTCAACGCCATGTGGATAATAATGCTTACCGAGTAAGGGTGTCATCAGTTTAACGACTGTATCTTCTTTCGGTATCTCGCCTTTAATTGCATATGCAGGAACACGTAAATAATAAATATTTCCTTGATTCACAATTTTGTAATCAAACATGACACGTTCATAGTCCCACTGACCTGCATGGACAAGCCCGATTGATTCACACGCATATTGAAGTGTCTCAAAACGTAATTCTTTATCAGCTAATTCAATGTGATCAAATCTCACTGTCAATCCGCCTCCAATTGATCTTATATGTACTCTTTTAATGATAGTATGAATTGAGCTTTGTTGCAATGTATAATCATGAATGTTTTGTGGAGATTCCCTTTCGACAAGATTATACTGGAAATGGACAGAAGGTTACAACGTTAGAGAGAGGAATAAGATGACTGAACATTGAATAGATCAACTAATAAGATCGAGAATAGAGGTGTTTCCATGAAGAAGATCATTATAATTTTTGGTTGTGCCTGTCTTCTTCTCTTTTTTCTAATAATCGAATCAGATTATTTACAGAATTCTGAGGAAAATGAGACAGATGCTACAGAAGAGTTTGAGGTAATAGAGTGGTTAGTTGGGGAGGAATTAACAGAAGATTTAGAGATAGAAGAACCGGACCATGAAGAAAATCTACTAACAGATGAAGAGGTTTTTATTGGATTGACTGGCGATCAAATTGAAGAAAGGTATGGTGAGCCTGATCGTATAGACCCGACAGCTTATTCATATGACTGGTGGATTTATTTATTTGAAGAAGATTCAACGACATATTTACAAGTAGGTATGCAAGAGGGAGAAGTTGTAACAGCTTTTGTTTCAGGACATATTAGTGAAACGTTCTTTTCTGTTGGAGAAATGTATGAGGAGTTAGATGACTTGTTCACCTTTTCTAACCAAGTTGATGTAAAGGCTACTAATGGGCAGTATCAATTTGAATTAAGTGCAGCAGATCTGCTAGCACGACCTCTAGTTGAAGTTGATGGGGAGTGGGTTCAGCTATATTTCGATACACATACGAATGAACTTTCGAGTTTACGTATGCTTACGGCTGATATGCTTGTAGAAATGCGCCCTTATTCTGTTTCCTACATAGGTGATCCCCCAGAAAGACCAACTGTATCAAACGACGATTGGCAAGAAATCGAACATGCAGAAGCAAGACAAATTTTTGATTATACAAATGTCATACGTGCCAGACATGGTTTAGAGGCATATGAATGGCAAGAGGATGTTGCTGTTGTTGCATATGGACATAGTCGTGAAATGAAGGAAAAAGAATTCTTTTCACATACATCTCCTGAGTATGGTGAGTTAGACCAACGATTTGAAAGAAGTGATATTGGTTTTAGATTAGCAGGAGAAAATATTGCTGCTATGTATACAGATGGTGTAGCAGCTGTGGAAGGTTGGTTAAATAGCGAAGGACATCGAGTCAATTTGTTACATGAGGAGTTTACGCATTTAGGAGTTGGTGTGTTCCAAGATTATTATACGCAAAATTTTATGACACCATGGTCATTTTAGCCTTCTTTGAGCACCTAGGACTAGGCTCCTGCGTATACTGTTGTATGAAAAGGCTTATAAGGGTGGTGATAAGATGAGTAAACATGGGCTTCATCCAACCGTTCAACAGTTCAAAGGTTTTATGGGTAGAAATCCTCATCTTATAAGAGAAGTAAAAGAAAACAAGAAATCGCTACAAGAGATATTTGAGGAATGGAATGTCTTTGGTGAAGATCATGATCATTGGAACACATATGCTGAGAGTACTGAGCAGCAAGAGTCAGGTCAGCATCAAGAGGAGAGTTCAGGTAATGGAGAAACAGCGAGCTCTTTAGGACAAATTATGGGATTGATTAGTCGGTTAAACGTAAACGATCTCCAACAGCATTTGAGTCAATTCAGCTCAGTGCTTGGCAATGTTCAAAATGTGATCCAATCATTTCAACAACCGAACCAACAGCAAAATCAACGCTCAAATGATCATCCTTTTTCATTTAGAAGAGATTAGCAGGAGGTGTGGAAGATATGCGCTTAGAGGTTCAACAGTATCTTAATGAACAACCTGAACTACGAGCATTTATACGACAACACCCGAATTGGTATCGAAAGCTTAGCCGTGATCCTTCACAAATGGCACTCTTAGAGAAGGAAGCCAATCAATTTTACGGTAGAACGTTTCCACAAAGAGTTGAAAAAATGCAAGAATCATTGGGATTGATCATGATGATGATGGAAATGTTAAAGGTTGGGCAAACGACAGTGGCACAATCTTAACAATCATTGTATGGCTTGCTAAGGGCATTAAAATTCCTAGCAAGCCATACATGTATGCATAATAACCGTTAAATGAACATAATCTACACTTATGTTTAAGTGAGGTGTTAGTCATTGCAACGAGTCACTATTAGCCTATTCGTTATTTTGATCATGATGAGTACATCAGTACTTGCAGAAAACGAAAATGTTCTTGTTGAGCCTGTCTTACATGTTGGGGATATTAACATTGATAAAGGGAATCCATTGAACTTAGATGTTAATTATAACCTAAAAGATAATCAATTATATGTGGAATGCCAGCTTAGTGGATTTTCGTTTGGACAAAATGAAGTAGGGTCCCTTCATCAGGACAATGAAGGGCATTTGCGAATTTATTTAAATGATGAACATATTGCAACGTTATTTGAACGTGCCTTTTATTTAAAAAACTTGCCTAATGGAGAGCATGAAGTTCTCGTGCAAGTCGTTCAAAATGACCATACTCCGTATAATGGTGTAGATGAAGTTATCACTATTTCGATTCGTGATTAAGTATGTTTGATATATAGCGATAAATGCAGTCTTCAACTGAAATTCCACGTTGTTGGAAGCCATGGTTTCCGAACAAAGTATTAAATTCTAGAAAATAATAGCTGTCATCGACTTCGACTAAATCAAAACCAGCATGGTCAACACCAAGCATATTGGCTGTGTGACGTACGAGTTCGATCGCTTTCTCGGGAATGTGATCAAATGAAATTTTTGCACCTTGAGCAACATTACTACGGAAGGAATTTCGTTCATTAATTCGCCAATAAGCGGTTACAACTTCATTACCAACTACACAAATACGTAGATCACGATCAATCGGTAAATATTCTTGGATGTATAAATAATCGTTTTCTTCAGCGTATTCGTTAAATTGTTTGTGTGATTCAATTAAGAAAACGCCTTTGCCCATTGAACTACGAATTTCTTTTGCGACAAACGGGAATGAGAATTCGGTTAATACTCGATTAATATTATCATGGTTATTTCCTAAAATAAGTGTTTTAGGTACATGATTTGGTACGACGCTCCACAGGCCACGAGTTACTTCAATTTTGTTGAAACCTAATTGAATGGATTGAATGCTAGGAAAAATTTTTTTCTTCATGCCATAGACAAGAGCATTAACTTGCCAATTTTCCGGAAAAAGACAAATGTCTGCTGCGGCAATTTTGTCTCGTTCTTCAAACATATGCTCAGGCTTTACATACTTAATACCAGGGATACCAATTGTTCGAAAAGGGTTAAACGTAACAATATTCATGATAGTATGGCACCTTTCTATTTAGATACATTGACTAAAAGATTATATTCTGGAGCTAACGTAGATGTCAATAACATAAGAGGAACAGTTGTCATCTATTGTGATCCAGCTTGTTCATGATATACTAATGATTGTAGGAGGTGTTGTACATGCTAGCAACGATGTCAACGATTGAATTATTGGATGGTGCTGACGAATTAGCAAAGGCCGTAATTGAATCGGAAGTATATCATGATTATATAGAAGCAAAACAAAAATTAGAGAAAGATGTGGAGGCGCAAAAGCGAATATCTGCATTTAATCATATGAAAGACCAATATGAGGATGTTCAGCGCTTTGGGAAATACCATCCTGATTATGATGAGATTTCCGCAAATATAAGAGATGCGAAAAGAGCAGTTGATTTAACCGATACAGTCGTTGAATTTAAGAAGGCTGAACGAGAATTGGAAGGTCTACTAAACGAAATTAGTGGAATCATTGCTCATTCCGTTTCAGAGACGATTAAAGTACCAACAGGAAACCCTTTTTTCGATTCAATGTCTTGTAGCGGAGGATGTGCCTCAGGGAGTTGTGGTTGTAGTTAATGAATCTATAGACACGGCGTGTTGTCGTAGGATTCTATGCATGATAAACTATAACAATACCGTTACATTAAAGGAGAGCCTATTATGCTAGAAAGCAAGCGACAAGGTGTAGCGATCTGGTTAACATCATTGAAGTTTGTACGTCAACTTCGACGATTTGGTCACGTTCATTATGTTTCAAAAAAAATGAAATATGCGATTATTTATTGTGATCAAGAAAAAATAGAGGATGTTATACGAAAATTACGTAATACTCATTTTGTACGTGATGTTCAACCTTCCATGCGTCCGTTTGTCGAGACTGATTTTCAAAATGCAAAGCCCGATAAAGCGAAAGAATATGATTATAAGATGGGAATATAAGATGAAAGAGGCTGGGACAAAACCCTCCTCTGAAATGAAAAGCCGGTGAAATTTTACGTCAAGTAAAATTCTATGAGAATAACTATTTGAAGGCTAATTTGCGTTTCACTCGATTTTCTGTACGAGGAAAATCGAAGGAAGAAAACGCGAGGAGATAAAAGAATCTACACCCAAAATAGAGAAAGGTGAATTTGAGTTCGCTCAAATTCACCTTTCTTACTATTAGCTAGTTATGTCCCAGCCTTTTTCTTTATGTAATCTTATTGCAATGGTGGGATGTATTTGTTCATTCGCAGGACGCCGATTAAATATTGATAATATAAATCTTCTTCAGAAAAGGTATGAGAAGGCTTAACTTCTAATCGATGTATGTTAATATGTAGTTTCTCACACAGCTGTTGAATTAGGTGATACCGTTTTGTTTCTTTATAACTTGGATTTAAAATTCCTTCTAAACAAATATATAGCGGCATCAATTTTCCAGGTGCTGCAGGCTTCAAAATAAGTACAAATGATGACATAGGACGCTCAGAAACCGTCGTGTTGAGTTGGAGTAGCATATGAATTCGCTCAGTATTAGTGCGAGCAAGCTCTAATAACTCATATAAATCATTGTAACCTTCCCCTAATTTAATGAACCGTTGAATCATAAAGGATACCCTCTTTCTTTCAAACATCTATTTGTTTCTATACTAGCGAAAGAAAAAAATCCTCGCAAGAATTTCTTGCGAGGTGCCTTACACATACATTGGTATGTACTTAAGGCTATGGGAGAGGAGAAACCGGAGGAAGAACTTATGGGGAAACGTAAGCCTTCTCCGCGGTTGTAGCAACACTAAGTGAATGCTACTAGTTGAAGTATGACCGATTTTGTACCATTTCATACATTTATTTTTCTTATATTATAATGTTGGATGTTTCTAACATTTACTTGGTTTATACACGTTTAGTTCTCGCTTTTCATTCTACTTATGGTAGGATAAAATGATAAAATATCGAAACAGAATGTAGGTGAGTAGGATGAGAGTCATTTCTGGTCTTAAGAAAGGTTTATCGTTAAAGGCAGTTCCCGGTTCTTTAACAAGACCTACAACTGATAAAGTGAAGGAAGCCATATTCAATATTGTTGGCCCTTACTTTGATGGAGGTAGCGCACTTGATTTGTATGCGGGTACAGGTGGACTTGGAATTGAAGCGCTAAGTAGAGGAATGGACAACGTTATATTTGTAGATCAGAATAAAAAAGCGATTAGTATTATTAAGGAAAACTTAGAGCATTGCTCATTCAGCGAGAATGCTGAAGTGTATCGAAATGATGCAAATCGAGCTTTAAAAGCGTTAATCAAGCGTGAGCGATCATTTGAACTGATCTTTTTAGACCCGCCATATGCGAAACAACAGCTGACTAATGAATTAAGTATGATCGTTGATTTTCAATTGATTCGTGAAAATGGTATGATCGTTTGTGAAAGCGGTCTAGATACGACATTACCTAAGCATCTATCAAAATTACAACGTGTTAGGCAAGAAGCTTACGGTGATACGCTAATTTCCATTTACCGCTATTGATACTTGTACTGAAAAAGGAGTAACATTATGACAAATATTGCCGTTTGTCCAGGTAGCTTTGATCCGATTACTTATGGTCATATCGATATTATTACCCGTGGTTCGCACGTCTTTGATGAAGTCATCATAGCTGTTTTACATAATCGTAATAAGAAGCCTACTTTCACTATGGAAGAACGAATTAAATTAATAAAGGAAGTAACGGCTCATATCCCACAAGTGCGAGTGGACACGTTTGATGGTCTTTTAATTGACTATATGAAAGAAAAGAAAGCGCGTACGATCATTCGTGGGCTTCGAGCGGTGTCTGATTTTGAATATGAGATGCAAGTAGCATCGATCAATAAGAAGTTAGGCCCTGAAATTGAAACATTCTTTATGATGACAAATCATCAATATTCTTATTTAAGTTCTAGTATTGTGAAAGAGGTAGCCAAATATGATGGTGATGTTTCTGGACTAGTTCCAGATATAGTCGAGAATGCTTTGCGCAGAAAATTTAATCATGTATAAAAAGAGTGGGTATTCAGCACGTTACATGTGCTGATCCACTCTTTTTAGTAACAGAATTAAATATAGAACTAACATGAAAAAAGTCAGGATAAATCCATACTGAACGAGCCAATTCCACATAATAGAAAACCAAGGTGCTGAGTGCTCACTCATAAAGACAGCAAGTACATTTGACTGTTTGTTTAAAGAGGTCTGATTGCTGTAAATAGGTGTCCATAATAGACACGCAAAAAGAGCAGCAAATATACCATGAAATAAACGAGCGATAAAAAAAGGTTTAAAGCGAATATCTGTTTCTGCTAATATACTAGCAACTTGCGCTTGTACAGAGAAACCGCTAAATGCAAGGAAGAAGCTAGTGACAATAACTTGTTGAAAAAGTGTAGCTTGGGTCTCGCTAGCCAATTTCGCACCGAGTGTAATTTCGAATAAGCCTGAAATGAGCGGATAGCTTAACGAATTTGGTATTTGAAAAACAGACAAAATGATTGAGAAGATAGACGCTATCATAGCTGTTATTCCAATAAGGCTTAAAATTGAATTTAACACGGAAAATAAAATGATAAATCCTCCAATCATTAATAATGTTCGAATAGAGGATTGAACGGCATCTCCTAATAGCTTTCCGATAGGCCTTCCATCACGAAGGCGCTCTTCATGTAAAAGCGTTAATGCACTTTTCCATGATCGATTGGAGCTTTCTAGGGACTGGTGTTCGTCTTCATTAATACCATGAAATCTCATACACAAACCAACGATTATATTTCCTAAATAATGCGATAATGCTAAAAGGAGGCCTAATGTTGCGTCATGAAAGAAACCAACTGCAATGGCACCAAATATAAAAAGTGGGTTGGAGGAATTGGTAAATGATACAAGCCTTTCAGCTTCAATTCGTGTGAGTTTTTGTTCTTGCCTAAGTCTAGCTGTTAGTTTTGCACCAGCAGGATAACCTGATGCTAACCCCATAGCCCACACAAAGCCTCCTACTCCAGGAACACGAAATAATGGTCTCATTAATGGCTCGAGTAATGCACCAATAAACGTTACGACGCCAAATCCAATTAATAACTCTGACACAATAAAAAAAGGTAACAAGGATGGGAAGACGACATTCCACCACATTTGCATACCTCTAATAGAAGCTTCTAATGCTTCTTTTGGAAAAATCATTAGTGAAGCAGCAAGGAGTAAGCTAACTAAAGCAAGTACAATGGTTTTTGTTTTTGATAATGGCACATAGTAGCCCCCTTTTTACTAATATAAGATTTTATAGGGTGGTGAAGCCTTATTAGTGCGCTTATTAGAAGAGTTTCGACTCATTCGTTCCTATGTTGACGAAACACCCCCACATTTAGCAGAACTTGAATTGAGAGGCTTACTGAATGAAATGTGTAAGAAAAGTCGTTTTGTCTGTTCTTTAAGAGTTGTCCTATCATTAACTATACGTATACAGATGAATAATAGACCATATCATTTCTGTAAAGGAACAAATGCGGGGAGAGGATTCATATGGGGAAAGTTCGCCCGAAAATTGGATTGGCTCTAGGTTCTGGAGGGTCAAGGGGATATGCGCATATTGGTGTATTAAAAGTACTGCAAGAGGAAAATATTCCAATAGATATGATTACAGGAAGTAGTATGGGTGCTCTTGTTGGTTGTTTGTATGGTGTCGGTCATTCGCCTGATCAATTGCATCGCTTTGCTTCATTGTTTCAGAAGAAATATTTTGTTGACTTTATCATACCTAGGATGGGCTTTGTTGCAGGAAAGAAAGTGAAAAATTTAATTCGTTTGCTTGCGAAAGGAAAACAAATCGAGGATTTAAACCCTCGTATGGTGGTTGTGACTACTGATATTAATAAAGGAGAGCGAGTGTTATTTGATAAAGGAGACGTCGCTTCTGTCGTTCGAGCTAGTATTGCCATTCCGGGGATATTTGTACCTGAGGTGATTGAAGGTAAAACGTTAGTTGATGGAGGTGTGATCGATCGCGTACCTGTAACAGCAGTTAAACAAATGGGTGCTGACATTACAATTGCTGTTGATGTTTCTTATTTCAAACAAGAGGCAGAGGTAGAGACGATTTATGATATTATGGTTCAAAGTATGGATATTATGACACGAGAATTAATCCGTGCTCAAGAAATTGAAAGTACAGTTATGATTCGACCGATCGTAAAAAATGCTAATCCTTTGGCTTTTAGTGAGGTTGATGCTTTAATAAGTAGTGGTGAAGAAGCTACTAGAAATCAGATTGCCTTGATCAAAGAGGCAATTGCATCTTGGAAGGAGAATCAAACATGAAGTCCGAACAAAAAAAGCCTTTTTTGAGTAAGAAATGGATTGTATTAATTGTCATTTTATTGTTTATCCATTTCTTCCCACTTCCATATTATTATTCACAACCAGGTGATGCGAAAATTTTACGTGAAGTAATCGACGTTGCAGGTGGCTATGAAGAGGATGGGACATTTATGCTAACAACCGTACAGATGGGAAAAGCGAATCTTTTTTTCTATGGGTGGTCGTATTTAAGTCCGTATCGCTTATTGTATCATGAAGATCAAATACGCCAAAAAGGGGAAAGTGATGAGGAATATCATCATAGACAATTAATGGCGATGAGTAGCTCACAAGAGTCAGCTATGATTGTAGCGTACGAAGCTGCTGAAAAACCGATTGAATATGAATATCATGGAGTAGTTGTCACACAGTTAATTGAAAATATGCCTGCAGAAGAGGTTCTTGAAATGGGTGATCTCATTCTTGAAGTCGATAGTGAAGAAATACAAACAGCCGAACAATTAATACATACACTAAGCGATAAAAGTGTGGAAGAAACAGTGGAATTACTTATAAAACGTGAAAATGAGTACGTCGTTGTTGAAGTTGGTTTTGCTCCTTTTCCAGAAAAATTAGGTGTACAAAAAGGACAAGTAGGTATTGGTATCTCTTCTCCAGTTACTGAGCGAGATATTGTTGTAGATCCTGAAGTAATGATCGATACAAGTCAAATTGGAGGGCCTTCGGCTGGGCTCATGTTCGCATTAGAAATGTACAATCAATTAACAGAAGATAACGTGACATTGGGTTATCATATTGCTGGTACAGGTACGATCACTGAAGAAGGCGTTGTTGGTCGAATTGGTGGTGCACCACAGAAGGTGGTAGCAGCTGATCGTGCTGGAGCGGATTACTTCTTAGTTCCTAATGAGGCTGGTGCCCCGCAATCTAACTACGAAGAAGCATTAGCTGCAGCAGAGGATATTGGAACAGAAATGGAAATTATTCCGATTGATACATTTGAAGAAGCTTTAGAGTTTCTCGCCTCTATACCAAAATAAAAGGATTCAAGGTGTTTCAATAAGCGTTATGAAACACCAATCGTTAATGACTATGTAATTGAATTGGAGGATTAAATTCGGCTTTAATTGCTCTATACCTAGCATGAATTAAGAGTGGCTGTGCATAAATGACAGCTGCTCTTTCTTCAAGTTCGGCAATGCCCCCTGTCGCTTTTGCTCTTTTCGTAAGGATAGGGAGATTGCGCTGTTTTCTTGTTTGTTTTAAAAATTGTTGACCTTTTGTCGTAAAACCTAGTAATTGTATATGACGTAGCCCTTCAGAATGTGCTGTTTGCATCTCTTCTTTAGTTGTATTGGTTAAGACATGTGTCACTAGACGTTGTAATCGAGTTCTTGTGTATCGCTTCGTTTTTAAAAGCTCGATCCAATCGGTGTATGTAGGAGCAAATTTAATCGTTTCCTTAAGACGATATTCGAGTCCCTCTTCACATTCATATAAGTCTCGTAATTGCTCACAAGAGGAGGAAAGAATTTTATATTGTACGAATGGGTAATAGAGATCCCATGTATGGAGAAGCTTATTTTCTTTTTTGTACTTTGTCAAAAGGTTCACAGTAGACGCTGGCATAGTATGTGCAATATCTGCTAATGGTGTTCCTTCATTAATCGCTTTTCGTATACTTGTTGCACTTGCAATGTGATTGGAACTAATTGACTGTTCGTGAAAGTGTGCTTGTATTCTTTTTGTAGTAGTAGCCTTAATTGGGCTTCCTTGGTCTGTAATAGCCTTAACATAATGATAACCTAATATGTTGTTTGGCTCTGTTAAAGAGATGGCAGTCGGCCGATTTAAGCGTGTGAGGGCATTAGAGAATGCTCGCGGATAGCTTAAACCTAGTTTCATATGTTCTTGCACATATGAATTGATTGTTGAAAAGTCTTTTTGAATCGTATCAACTAATTCATAGAAAGGGAGTATATCACCAGCTTCACTTCCAAAGTGAATGAATTCGACTCCAAGCTCAGTTAAAAGTTGAACAGCACCATGTGCAAAGTACTCAGCCTTTTGTGCTGAAAATGGATAGGGTAGCTCGATGACTAAATCAGCTCCATTCGCTAAAGCCATTTCTGTTCGTGACCATTTTGAAATAAGAGCAGGTTCCCCTCTTTGTAAAAAAGTACCGCTCATCACGACAATGACGATATCGGCTTCTGTTTCTTTCTTAGCTTGTGTTAATTGATAAAGGTGTCCATTATGGAAGGGGTTATACTCAACAACGATGCCGACTGCTTGCATTGATTCTCCTCCTAAATTAATACGAATGAAATATGATGGATGAAAAAGGGTAAAATGAGTATTAGGTATAAATTTGTGAGTCTCTTTACTATCCCTTTTTGTCATGCTACAATAAACGTCATGTATAAAACAAGTATTTGTCTGTAAAGAAAAAAGATTGACATTCAAAAAAGGTAGATATATACTTAATCTTGTTGTCTTAGAGGTGATCAACATGTTGAAATGGTCCCTTCAGCAGCTAAACGTTGCGAAACATAAACCATTTACATTCGAAGAAACAATCGACTTGTCAAGTGTTATGAATATTAACAAAGAAATACGTAACGTTTCTCCTTTTAACGTGAAAGGTGAACTACTGTATAGAGGTTCTTTATTAACCTTTACGTTGCAAATTTCTGGTTCGTTGATTTTGCCTTGTTCAAGAACGTTGGCAGATGTTACGTTCCCTATTGATATTGAAGTCGTTAGGCAATATCATCCAAAGAATGATTATGTAACGGCAGATGTTGATCATGATGATATACAGTTCTTTGAAGGTGAAATGGTCGATCTGAAGCCTGCAATCGAAGAAGCTGTCTTATTAGAAATACCGATGCAACTATTTGCTGATGAGAAATCAGTTCCGTTGGCTCCTCCAGAGGGGAAACATTGGGAATTAGTAACAGATGAAAAGAAAGAAGATCGAATAGATCCTCGACTAGCAGATTTAGCTAAATTTTTTGACAAAGAGTAGGAAATGGAAGTCCCGACAAAGATGGAACCTTCATTTTTACAATGACTATTTAATTCTGTAAGGAGGTGGGAATGATGGCAGTACCTTTTAGAAGAACATCTAAAACTCGCAAAAATAAGCGTCGTACTCACATTAAGTTAGCAGTACCTGGAATGGTTAAATGTTCTGAATGTGGAGAATTAAAGCTAGCTCACCGTATTTGTAAAGAGTGTGGCTCATATAATGGCCGAAATGTTATAAGTAAATAAGCTTGAAAAAAACGGAAAGGTTTCATACCTTTTCGTTTTTTTTTGAATCATAATTTATAAGTGGCTCCTATTTAAAAGATAAGTGAGAAAAGATTTTTAGGAGATTAATCAAAGAGATGTAGGCGAATTCAGGGAGGGCGTCGACGCCACTCTTTACACGTTTTTCTGAAAGAACCCCGCTTTTTAGAAAAACTCAAATCCTTGTAACGGCTCAGCACGGCGCAACTAAGAAAAAAACGGTTACCGCGTTCTTCTTAATTAATATCTCCAATTAATATTTATGAAAATGAATACAACGTTGAAATGAAGGTCATAATTTATTAATAGAATTTGTTATTTTTTTATAATCGTGCGTCTTTCTAATCTAGTAGATGCATACGTATAGAATAATTATGAAAAATAAGGAGGGAATACATGTGAGTACAGTGAGGCAAGATGCTTGGTCAACAGATGAGGATTTAATATTAGCTGAAGTTGTTTTACGTCATATACGTGAAGGGAGCACGCAATTAGCGGCCTTTGAAGAAGTTGGTGACCGACTCTCAAGGACGAGTGCAGCTTGTGGATTTCGATGGAATTCAACGATTAGAAAAAAGTATGAATCAGCTATCTTATTAGCGAAGAAACAACGCTCAAAAGGAAAGAGGTTATTTCAAACAACTGAATATGACATGGAGCCAACCGTTGAACTGCAACCGCAATTATCGGAGGAGAAAGCACAGGTCGAAAGTGAAACGGAAGAATTACTTACAATGGAAAAGGTTGTTTCTTTTTTGAATGATTTTGCTCAAAAAAGCGCGGATCAAGTTTCTTTAACAGAATTTAAGGAATTACAAGAAGAAAATAAAAGATTAAAGAATAAGCTTGAGCATATTGAACAGGAAAAGAAAGTAATGGAAGATGACTATCGCACGTTACTATCTATTATGGAAAGGGCAAGAAAGCTAACGACCTATGAGACGACCACTGAATCATAACCAATAGCTAACACTTTGGATCTTATTTAGAATCCAGGGTGTTTTTTTATGGGTAAATGTATAGTTTACGTTCATAAAACAGAATATAACGCCTTAAATAGGTCTAAAGTTCTATATGTTCTAGTTGGAAAGAATGAGAAAATGTGATTGATAAAGAGTAAATGAATAGCAATGGCAGTATGTACATATGAAGAAGGGAGACGCTAGACGATGAATGTAACAATCATTGGATCTGGTGCAATAGGGATGCTACTAAGTTATTATTTTGTTGAGAAAGCGCAAACTATAACTTTAGTCGTAAGAAGAGATGAACAATTAAAGCAATTACAAAATGAAGGACTACAAATATATCGTTATGATCAAACACATCATAAAGTGAAAATTAAAACAATAACATTTGATCATTTTATGAGTTCAAGCGCTGTAACTGATTTAGCCGTCATTGCCGTTAAAGCATATGACTGGCCAAACGTTGATAAGAGCTTACAGAAACGAATGTCAACGATTAAGTCAATACTATTTTTACAAAATGGAATGCAACATCTTTCTTATTTGTCTCAATATACATGTTTAGAAGTAGCTGTTGGAGTCGTAGAGCATGGTGCGAAGCGAATAAATGATTTTACCGTTACTCATACAGGTGCGAGTGCAATTAAGTGGGGTTACGTTAAATGTAGTGAACAAAAGATAATTAGAACGATCTTAGACGAGATAGATCCTCTTCACTTCGAAGAGGTGACAAATTGGCATGAGGCATTGATGAAGAAAACAGTTGTAAATGTTTGTATTAATCCACTAACGGCACTTTTTCAAGTAAACAATGGTGAATTGTTAGCCAATAAGCACCTTACTACAATCATGAAACACTTATTTGATGAAGTCGTAGAAGTCTTTGAATTGATAGATCATGATAATGTGTGGAGCTATGTAACGAATATATGCGAACGAACTAGATACAATCAATCTTCCATGTATGTTGATTTACAACAAGGAAGAAAATCAGAAATTGAAGCGATTGTTGGAAGTGTGCAGAGAATGGGAAAAAAGAAGGGGATAAACACACCGTATCTTAATACGATGTTTGATGCTATTAAAGCAATAGAATGGCAGAAAGGGGTTAGATAATGGCAGTTTTTGTGTGGGTGATAGCCACTTTAGTTACACTTCCACTATTAAGTTGGTATGTTTGTTTTTGGATTTATATAAAACGAAAAAAAAATAAAAAAAATGCGATTCGTTTTGCTTCGGATTGGTCAACAGTTTTATTTATTGCATCCGTACACTTTATTTTATTAGAAATATTCGGTCGCTCGTTCTTATTCATTGTATTAGGTGTTGTTGTTCTTATTGCGATTGGCTTTACATGGTTACATTGGTATGTTTCAGAGGACATCCACATACGTAAGTTAATTAGAGGGATTTGGCGATTAAATTTTATTGTGTTCTTTCTCCTACACGTATCATTATTTTTTGTCGGATTATTTGTTAGTATTATTCGGTTAAATAGTTAGTTCATATTACTTTCTTGGAGGATCGTTCTTTGTTATAGTGATGAAGAAACGCTAAATGAAGGGACGCTAATAGAATGAACGTAGAGGAACTTGACTTAACCATTAATCGTTTTACCGATGATTATTTAGCATATAAAGAACAAGCAACGATTTTTTTTGATTATCTGATGCAAGATAAGGATGTTTTTAAAAAGCGACTTGATCATATTCAGACTCGTGAATTTAAACGAGAAGAACTTTTTACATATTTCAAAAAGAGCTATAAGGTACTCCCGAATCATGATGAAGCTATGAATCAAATTGAGAAATTTAAAGATTCTAAATCGGTTGTTGTTGTAGGAGGACAGCAAGCTGGCTTGTTAACGGGTCCATTATATACTATTTATAAAGCGATGACGATTGTTGCTCTTGCTAAGCAACAAGAACGTGAATTGGGTATAGGTGTTATCCCTATTTTTTGGATTGCTGGAGAGGACCATGATTTAGATGAAATCCGCTTTGTATATAAGCAACAAGGGTTGCGGTGGAAGAAGCACTTCTATGATACGGGTTCTTCGAATACATCGGCTACTAATGTGATATTAGATCATGCACAGATGGGTGAATGGGTAGAGGGTATTTTCGCAACATTGCCAGAAACCGCTTTTACTTGTGACTTATTTCAAAAAGTATCCGATTATGTAAAACAGTCGAATACGATGGTAGATTTTTTTCGGAATATCATGCATTGGTTCTTTGCTGAACAAGGGCTTCTTTTATTAGATGCACATGACCCGCTCATTCGCCAAATGGAGAAGGGCTATTTCAAACAATTAATTGATCAAGTTGATTGTCTACAAGTTGCTCAGCAAAAAGGAGATCATGAATTTAATCAATCAGGTTATGGAGAACCGATTGACACTGAACCGACAAATGCTCATTTGTTTCTCGAAGTTAATGGTGAGAGGAAACGTCTTGATTTTGAAGATGGTCTCTTTTTAGTACAAGGTACAGATGTTACATATTCGAAAGCAGATTTGCTATATTTACTTGATCAACATCCTGAACGATTCAGTAATAATGTTGTGACCCGCCCTTTAATGCAAGAGTGGTTATTGCCGGTATTGGCATTTGTAGGTGGTCCGGGAGAGATTGCATATTGGGCTACATTGAAGCCAGTATTTAAGTTGTTTGCGTTGAAAATCCCTCCTGTTCTGTTACGGTATCAAGTAACCTTTATTCCTACTCAAGTAAGCAAATGGCTGAGTGAACACAATTATAAGGCT
The DNA here is from genome assembly GCF_041821005.1 of Halalkalibacter sp. AB-rgal2. Lineage (NCBI taxonomy): Bacteria > Bacillati > Bacillota > Bacilli > Caryophanales > Bacillaceae > Halalkalibacter > Halalkalibacter sp. AB-rgal2. Next base: position 197,214 of record NZ_JBGUAV010000004.1, on the reverse strand, counting down.
ACGCCTTTTCTAAAAGGAGAGATGAAAACGCTTCGTGATCAATGGTTAGAGAATGTGAATCCTTATCCAATTACTGAGGTTGTTGGGAATGTGAGAGAACAAGTACGCTCGCAACATGAGACTATTCGTGATTTAGCAGCAGAAATGGACCAAACCATTTATCATTTAAGTGAAAAAAATATCAATATGATTGAACAGCAGCTATCATTTATAGAAAATAAGATGAAAAAATTCGTTCGACAAACTCATGAAGAAGCACTTGCGAAATTTGTTGAGGCAGAGCATTGGTTATCCCCAATAAATAAACAGCAAGAGCGTATTATTCATCCGTTTGTGTTGATGAATGTCATCGGTGAGTGTGGATTTAAAAAATGGCTGTCAATGGAGTTGTCATTTAGTCGAAAACATAAGCTTTTATATTTGTGAGTATTTGTAAATAATTGCTGTCGGAATGAGTTTTGAAATCCTGTCCACAAGGGCAGGATTTTTTTTGTGGAGAAAATATTCATTTTAGGTGGTGTAAAGTGGGGGAATGTGGTACTTTAATGTTAGTAAGTGGAGGGAGATGGGCTAACGATGTTTATGGGGGAGTATCATCATAACGTTGATGATAAGGGTAGGATGATTGTTCCTGCTAAGTTTCGGGACGCTTTAGGGTCTACTTTTGTAGTAACTAGAGGTCTTGATCGTTGTTTGTTCGTTTACCCCCAAGCAGAATGGTTAAAGCTAGAAGAAAAGTTAAAGTCCCTTCCTTTTACGAAGAAAGATGCAAGAGCATTTACACGTTTTTTCTTTTCGGGTGCTACTGAATGTGAATTAGATAAGCAGAGTCGCGTCAACATTGCATCACCTTTACGTGAGTTTGCACAATTGGAAAAAGAATGTGTTGTTATAGGTGTTTCAAACCGTGTGGAAGTATGGAGCAAGGCAATTTGGGAAGAATATTTTGCAGAATCTGAAGAATCATTTAGTGAAATTGCAGAAAATATTGTTGACTTTGATTTTGATTTGTAGGTAAAGGGAGGTGAAGGCTTGTTTCATCACATTACTGTCTTGAAAGAGGAAGCAATCGAGGGACTACATATTAAGCCAGATGGAATTTATGTGGATTGTACATTAGGTGGAGCGGGACACTCTGCTATGATTGCAGCTCGGTTAAATGAACAAGGACATTTATATGCATTTGATCAAGATGATACGGCATTAGCACATGCAGAAGAAAAATTGGTGCAGTTTAAGGATAAAGTTACGTTAATTAAAAGCAACTTTCGTTATTTGAAGGAAGAGCTACACAAGCGAGGTGTGGATAAGGTTGACGGTGTTCTGTTTGATCTGGGTGTGTCCAGTCCACAGTTAGATGAAGCGGAAAGAGGATTTAGCTATCATCAGGATGCATTGCTTGATATGAGAATGGATCAAACACAAGAGCTTTCTGCTTACGAGGTGGTTAACGAATGGCCGTTTGCCAAGCTAGTATCAATCATTTCACGATATGGTGAAGAGAAGTTTGCTAAGCATATTGCACGAAAAATAGAAGCGAGACGGGAAGATAAGCCCATTGAGAAAACAACAGAATTAGTGGACGTTATTAAAGAAGCTATACCTGCTCCAGCAAGGCGTAAAGGAGGGCATCCAGCTAAACGCACGTTTCAAGCGATTCGCATAGCGGTGAACGATGAACTCGGTGCATTCGAGGAAGCTCTTGAAGATGCTATTGCTATTCTATCGGTAGGTGGACGAATTTCAGTGATTACGTTTCACTCTCTTGAAGATCGATTATGTAAAGAAATGATGAAAGAAAAAAGCAAAGGGCCTGATTTACCACCTGGGCTCCCAATTATTCCAGATGAGTATAAGCCTGAATTGTTGATGGTAACGAGGAAACCTGTCATTCCTAGTAATGAAGAATTGGAAATCAATAATCGAGCTCGTTCTGCTAAGCTACGTATTGCCGAAAAACGACGATAAGGGGGAATATAAAGTGAGCATGGTTGCACGTCAAACACAAGAACAACAACAAGGACAAGTTCAAACAACAAAGAGAATAAAAAGAGTACGTACAACGGTAACATTAGGTGAGAAATTAATCATAAGTATCGTAGCGATAACAGTGTTTGTCATTCTAAGTGTCATTGTACATAATTTTGCTACTCTTTATTCAGTCAATAAGGAAGTTCAACAATTAGAAACGGTTATTGCCCAGCAGCAAGAGGTTAATGAAGGTCTTCATTTACAAGTGCTCGAGTTAAGTGAGCCGGATCGAATATTATCGATTGCGAAAGAATTAGGAATGGTTTTAGATGATAATAAAGTAAAAGTTGTACAAAACTAGTTCTATTAGGAGCTAGTTTTTTCTCTCCATTTTATGTAGGATAAAAAAGGGCGCGTAGGAAGTAATTGAGGAATGAAGAATGTTAAGTAGAAGTGGTAATGATAGAGGTGAAGCGTAATGGAAATCAAAAGAGCGGTAACAAATAAAAGAGCTGTTTTTTTATTACTTGTGACAATAATCGTTTTCGTTACGCTAGTCGGTAGAATGGTCTATATTCAGACAGCGCAGTCAGTTGATGGGAATGATTTAGTTAAGATGGGGGAGCAGCGTTGGACACAAGAACAAGTGATCGAAGGGAAGAGAGGAACGATCTTTGATCGAGAAGGGAGTGCGATTGCTCAAGAAGTTCCCTCATATACAGTATATGCTATCCTCGATGAGGATCAACGGTTCTATGTTCGCAAGCCAGAAGAGACTGCTGTTAGTCTATCTCCTTATATTAACATGAGTGAAGAAGATTTACTTCGGTTGTTAACGAGTGATCGATTTCAAGTTGAGCTAGGGTCTGGAGCAAGAAACCTTACATACGAGCGAATGAAAGAAATAGAGGAGTTGGAACTTGAAGGTATTTATTTCCGTGAAGAACCACGGCGCTATTATCCGAAACAAACATATGCATCACATGTAATTGGTTATACAGACCGCGATATGGAAGAGGCACGAATGGGCTTGGAGAGAAGTTTAGATGAATATTTGCGAGCTGAGGATGGGAAGGTCCAATTTCAAACGGATCGTAGTTTGATAAGGTTGCCTAATTCGAATGAACGAGTAACCCCTCCAAAACATGGTCAGGATATTTATACGACGTTAGATTCAAATATTCAAACAGCATTGGAACAAGTTATGACTCAAGTTGATGGAGATTATGAGCCTGAAAGGATGATTGCGATCGTCGCTAACCCTAAAACAGGTGAAATCTTAGCGATGAGTAATCGTCCGAGCTTCAATCCAAATGAATACGAAAATATTACGAATTACTTAAACTATGCTGTTGCTGATCGCTATGAGCCGGGATCAACGATGAAGATCTTTACACTTGCTGCTGCGATTGAGGAAGGAGTCTATAATGGTGATGAACTCTATCAATCTGGTCAATATCAAATAGGTTCAAGTACGATTGGTGACCATAATAATCGAAGCGGTTGGGGGATGATTAGCTTTGATGAAGGCTTCCTTCGTTCATCCAACGTTGCAATGGCTCGGCTCACTCTTGAAAAGCTTGGTCAAGAAACAATCTACGATTATTTAGATAGGTTTGGCTTTGACCAGCCTACTGGAATTGATTTGCCGAGCGAAGTAAGTAGTGCAATTGATCGGAACGGTGCTGTGGAAGCAGCCTCTACTTCCTTCGGTCAAGGAACTGCTGTTACACCTATCCAACAAGTGCAGGCAGCTACTGCGATTGCAAATGAAGGGGAAATGATGAAACCTTACATTATTCAACAGATTGTTGATTCGCAAAGTGGGGATGTCATGTATGAAAATAAACCTGAGGTTGTAGGGGAGCCGGTGTCTGCGGATACTGCTGAACATGTAAAGAATTTACTTGAACAAGTAGTAACCTCTCCTGTTGGTACAGGGAATCCTTATTATTTAGAAGGGTTTGATGTGATCGGTAAAACGGGAACGGCTCAAATCCCCTCACCTTCTGGTGGGTACATAAGCGGCCATGGTGAAAATATCTTTTCATTTATTGGAATGGCTCCAAAGGATGATCCGAAGGTGCTCGTTTATGTTGCGGTGGAACGCCCCAAGATTGATTTGTTCCAATCAGGATCGGAGCCTACCGCTCTTATTTTCAATACTATTATGAAGCATAGTTTACAATATTTAAATATAACACCTTCAGAAGAAGAAATATCCGAGCAAATAAACGATGAATATATGGTGACTGATTATACAGAATTTGAAGGTAGTGACTTAGAGAAGGCAATAGACCAAACGGAATTAGAAGTAGTCAAATTAGGAAATGGCTCTCGTGTTATCTCTCAGCAACCGTTTGCTGGGAAAAGTGCATTACCTGGTGAGAAATTAATTTTATTGACAGATGAAGACAAGGTTACGATGCCGAATATAGTGGGATGGTCAAGTCGAGATGTTCGAAGATTAGCCGATGTTCTAGAAATGGATTTGGTGGTATTCGGGCATGGCTATGTTGTTGAACAAAGCGTTGAAGCAGGGACAGAATTACAGAGAGGTGAGTATATGATGGTCGAACTAGCCCCTGTGTATGACGGGAGATATGTAGACGTTGATGAAGGTGCTCTAAACGAAGTTGAATCTCAGGATGGAGAGTCGATAGATACCGAATAAATAGCCATGTTCTAACAGACCTCGTACAAGCATACGCTAGTAGCAAGCTGTAACTAGTATGTATGTAGGAGTGATTCGGTGAGAGTGTCTAACGTTACCGTCCGCAAACGTCTTATTCTAGTCTTATTCCTTGGATTTATAGCGTTCTTAATTATCATTTTAAGACTCGGCTATGTTCAATTTGCTATGGGTGAATGGTTAACTGAGAGAGCGGAAGATTCATGGAGTCGAGATGTACCATTTGAAGCAAAACGTGGTGAAATACTTGACCGAAATGATGTTGTCCTTGCAACAAATGTAAGTGCTCCTTCGATCATTGTTGTTCCTAGACAAGTGAAGGATCCAGTAGATGCTGCTGAGAAGCTAGCTAATGTATTAGACCTTGACCATAAAGACGTATATAGTGATATAACCAAAAATGCTTCAATGGTACATGTTGGGAGGAAGGTAGCAAAGGAAAAAGCTAGTGAAGTAAGAGATTTACGTTTACCTGGTGTATACATTGCCGAAGATAGTAAAAGGCATTATCCTTTCGGTTCTTATTTATCACATGTGCTCGGCTTCGCTGGGATTGACAATCAAGGATTGACTGGATTAGAGCTTTATTATGATGATGCATTAAAAGGTGATAAAGGCCATGTATCCTTTTTTGCAACTGCGAAGGGAAGTAAAATGCCTAATCTCGCAGATGAGTATACAGCCCCATTAAACGGTTTTGATTTGCGTTTGACGGTGGATAGTCAAATTCAAACGATCATGGAACGTGAGCTCGATATCGCTGAAGCCACATATCGACCAGATGGAGCAATCGCGATTGCGATGAATCCGAACACAGGTGAAATTTTGGGTATGAGTAGTCGACCAGATTACAATCCTGAACATTTTCGAGAAGTACCTGCCGATGTATATAACCAAAATAAACCAGTCTGGATGCAATATGAACCTGGTTCAACTTTTAAGATTATTACGTTAGCAGCTGCTATTGAAGAAGGTGAAGTTGACCTTAAAGAAGATTCCTTTTATGACCCTGGATACATTGAGGTGGCAGGTCGAAATATCCGTTGCTGGAAAAAGGGAGGACATGGACAGCAAACCTTTTTGGAAGTTGTTCAAAACTCTTGTAACCCAGGATTTGTTGAATTAGGTCAACGGTTAGGGACAGATAGGCTGTTTGACTATATTGAAAATTTTGGTTTTGGTGAGAAAACGGGAATTGATTTACAAGGTGAAGGAACCGGTATATTATTTGAACGAGACCGTGTCGGCCCGCTTGAGTTAGCAACGACATCTTTTGGCCAAGGAGTAGCGGTTACCCCACTGCAACAAGTGACGGCTGTGTCTGCTGCCGTTAATGGTGGTTATTTATATCAGCCGTTCATTGCAAAAGAATTTGTTGATTCTCTAACAGGAGAAATTGTCGAACAACATACACCAACGATGAAGAGGCAAGTGATTTCAGAGGAGACATCTAAAGATGTTCGTTATGCATTAGAGCATGTCGTAGCACTTGGTTCAGGAAAAGGCGCATATATTGACGGGTATCGAGTAGGTGGTAAAACAGGAACTGCGCAAAAAGCTAAGGATGGCCGTTACTTAGAAAATAATCATATTGTCTCATTTATTGGCTTTGCTCCAGCAGATGACCCACAAATTGTTGTTTATGTGGCCATCGATAACCCGAAGGATACGATCCAGTTTGGAGGAGTAGTAGCGGCACCAATCGTTGGGAATATTATTGAAGATTCCTTACTAGCAATGGGAGTAGAACAACGTACGGAACAGGTTGAAAAAGAATTAACTTGGTCAGATGTACCGCTTGTTGATGTGCCAGATTTAGTTGGTAGAACGCAACGTGAATTGAACGAATCGTATTATGATTTACAAATAGAAAGAGAAGGTGAAGGGAAGTATGTCCTAGCTCAATCACCCTCACCTGGGATTAAAGTATCAACTGGTTCAACAATTAGACTTTATATGGGTGACAATTGATCAGATTCCTTTTAAAATGAGGTAGGTATGTCAGCTGAAAAAGGAGACCTTTTATTTATGGACTTAAAAGAGTTATTAGAGCCTATTCGATTTCAACATATAGAAATGATAGAAAATCCGAAGGTAACTTCCATTACAATGGATTCTCGGGAAGTACAGCCTGGTGCCGTATTTTTTTGTATTAAAGGTTATACCGTTGATGGACATGATTTTGCTCAACAAGCAGTTGAAAAAGGAGCTGTGGCAGTTGTAGCTGAATATCCACTCTCGCTTTCTGTACCTGTTATTGTTGTGAAGGATTCACGTAGAATGATGGCGATAGTAGCTTGTCACTTTTATCGTTATCCGACTGAACAATTGAATTTAATTGGAGTAACTGGAACGAATGGAAAGACAACAGTAACTCACCTGATTGAACGAATGATGATCGATCATCATAAGAAAACAGGGCTAATAGGGACGATGTATACGAAAGTGGGAGATTCTATTCATGAAACAAAGAACACGACGCCTGAGTCGTTACCTTTACAAAAGCTATTTCATGAAATGATAGAAAACGATGTGGATACAGCCATTATGGAAGTCTCCTCACATGCTCTTCATCAAGGTCGTGTGCATGGTTGTGATTTTGATGTCGCAGTATTTACGAACTTGACACCTGATCATTTAGATTATCACGGAACTATGGAAAAGTATTTATATGCTAAAGGATTGTTATTCGCCCAGTTAGGCAATACCGTTTCTTCGAAGGTCGCGATCATTAATCAAGATGATCCCAGTAGTGAGGAATTAAAAAGGCTGACAGCGCAAAACATTATGACGTATGGGATTAAGTTAGACGCTGATGTGCGAGCAACCAATATCGATTTGTATCCGAACGGTACACATTTGACGATACGAGCTTTCGGTAATGAAGAACGATTTCATTTAAAGTTGATTGGACAATTTAGTGTCTATAATGTATTAGCTGCGGTAGCGGTCGGACTCACTTTTAATATGTCATTACAAGGGATGAAGAGTAGTTTAGAGTCTGTTACCGGTATAGACGGTCGATTTGAAACGATAGAATCTGACGAAGATTTCTCTGTCATTGTCGATTATGCCCATACGGCTGATAGTTTGGAAAATGTGCTAAGTACAATAAAGGGTCTTCAAGTGAACCGTATTATTGCAGTTGTTGGTTGTGGTGGTGATCGAGATAAGACGAAACGTCCTGCAATGGCTCAAATTGTTACTAAGTTGGCAGATAGAGCTATTTTCACTTCTGATAACCCACGTTCAGAGGAGCCAGCATCTATCATTGCTGATATGGTGTCTGGAGTGATCGATGGTGATTATGAAGTCATCATTGACCGTAGAGAAGCGATCGAGTATGCTATTAATTACGCTCAAGCGGGGGATGTTGTTCTGATCGCAGGGAAAGGACATGAAACCTATCAAATCATCGGTGATCAAACGATTCATTTTGATGATCGTGAAGAAGCAAGAGCTGCTTTACAAAAAAAGAAAAAGCATGGATTGTGAAAAAATGATTCTAAAAAATCCTGTTCAAAAGAGGGCACCAAAAAAGTTAAACACCACATTTTTTCAGCGCCCTCTAAAAAGTATTAGTATATTCATATAAAAACGAATGAATCATCATACAAGCAACATAAGAATAGAGAAAAGAAAGGGGGCGTGATGAATGATGTTAGAACGAATATTATTGTTAACATTAGTCTTATCATTCTTAATCGCAGTCCTATTATCACCCATTTTCATCCCATTTCTTCGTAGATTAAAATTTGGCCAAAGCATACGCGAGGAAGGGCCTGAATCACACAAAAAAAAGAGCGGTACACCGACAATGGGTGGACTTGTCATCGTTATATCGATTATTTTAACGTCATTGTTTATTTCCATTACGTACTTGTCTTTAAGTCAAGAAATACTGTTGTTACTACTTGTAACCGTGGGATTCGGACTAGTAGGTTTTTTAGATGATTTTATTAAAGTAGTATTGAAGAGAAATCTAGGATTAACATCAAAACAAAAACTCGCAGGTCAACTGTTCATTGCAACCTTATTTTATATCGGATTACGACAAATGAACTTATCTACGGAGATCACCATTCCGGCCACATCATTTTCGATTGACTTAGGATGGTTGTATTTACCGTTTATTATTATCATGTTAGTAGGTGCTTCTAATGCCGTTAATTTAACGGATGGTTTAGATGGTTTATTAGCAGGTACGGGTGCGGTCGCATTTGGAGCTTTTGCTGTTCTTGCGTGGTATGCTGACTTGATTGATATTTCGATTTTTAGTGCAGCGATTGTCGGGGCTGTACTCGGCTTTCTCGTCTATAATGCTCACCCTGCAAAAGTATTCATGGGGGACACAGGCTCACTAGCTCTTGGTGGTGCGATTGCAGCGATTGCGATTTTAACAAAAATGGAAATTTTATTAGTCATTATTGGTGGAGTGTTCGTCATTGAAACGTTATCTGTTATTATTCAAGTTATTTCTTTTAAAACTAGAGGGAAACGCATATTCAAAATGAGTCCACTACATCACCATTATGAGCTTTCTGGCTGGAGTGAATGGCGAGTCGTTGTGACCTTTTGGTTTGTTGGAATGATCTTTGCTGTGCTTGGAATCTATTTAGAGGTGTGGTTGTAATGAGAGCGACTGAACAGTTTAGAGGAATGAATGTATTAGTATTAGGATTGGCCAAAAGTGGGGAAGCTGCGGCAAGGCTTTTACATACACTCGGGGCATTTGTAACGATAAATGATTCCAAGCCATATGCTGATAATTCTCAAGCCCAACAATTAGAAGCACTTGGAATGAAGGTTATCTGTGGTCACCACCCAGTCGAATTGTTAAGCGATTCATTTCAACTCGTTGTCAAAAATCCTGGGATTCCTTATTCGAATGTGATGGTTCAAAAAGCAGAAGAGCTAAGGATACCTGTTATCACAGAGATTGAATTAACGTCAAGACTGAGTGAGGCAGATATCATTGCAATAACAGGTTCTAATGGTAAAACGACAACGACAACATTGATTTATGAAATGTTAAAAGGAAGCTCGAAAATTCCTACTATTGCAGGGAATATAGGAACCGTATCATGTGAAGTTGTACAGCAGGTAACGACTGAACATTGTATCGTTTTAGAGACGTCTAGCTTTCAATTACTCGGTACAACTCAATTCAAACCAAACATAAGTGTTGTATTAAATATCTTCGATGCCCACTTAGATTATCATGGGACGAAAGAAGAATATATACGAGCAAAGTCAAAGATATTTGAAAATCAAAATGATCAGGACTGGCTCATTTATAACTATGATGATCAACATCTTGTAGAAGCAGTCCACTATTCAAAAGCAAAAAAAATCCCTTTCTCTACAAAAGAGGAGCTTAAAGACGGTGCTTACATAAAAGGTGGACAGGTTTATTTTAAACAAGAACAAATTATTGAACTGAATGATATTGCCCTTCCAGGAATTCACAATTTAGAAAATATATTGGCTGCTGTTGCTGCATCATTGACAATGGGGGCCACACAACGCCAAATACAAGATGTATTAAAAACATTTAGTGGGGTTGCTCATCGCCTTCAATTTGTAGGTGAAGTTGACGAAAGGCGGTTCTATAATGATTCCAAGGCAACCAATAATTTGGCAACGAAAAAAGCACTCGGAGCGTTTAAAGATCCGATTGTCTTGTTAGCTGGCGGGCTTGATCGTGGCAATTCATTTGATGAACTCATCCCAGCTCTTGACCAAGTTCATGCCCTCGTTGTTTTTGGAGAAACCAAGGACAAAATTAGAGATGTTGCCATAAAAGCTGGCATTAAAACCATTATCGAGGCACAATGGATGGAAGATGCTGTTTCCGTTGCTTTTGAGAATTCCCATAGAGGAGATGTCATCTTACTGTCACCTGCTTGTGCGAGCTGGGATCAGTATCGTACGTTTGAAGAACGTGGGAACCGTTTTATTCAAGCAGTGGAGGCATTGTCGGTAGGAAGGTGACAAATATAAGGTATCTGAGAGGAAATTCCTTTTGGATATCTTTTTTCTTAACCTGCTACTTTAGTGTAACAGTAATTTCCTTTTTGTTGACATAAAAAAGGCGCTTCTTGTTAAAGAAACGCGTCCGCTATTTGAAGAAGACTACTTTATTCCGTTTTATTTACTAATTCAAAGGATTCTTCAAGATCATTCCATTTTACACTTACAGATATGATTTCATTTTCTTTGATTGTAGCTCCAGTCCCTCCGCTACCACTTTTAAGTGTGATTTCATTTGGCGATTCATCAAACTCTTGGAAGCCTCCTCCTCCTCCGGTTGTTGTTTCATAGGAATAATCAACTCTCTTTATTGATTGCATCTCCTCTAAAGAACCTATAAATGTAAGTACGAATGTATCGTTACTTTCATGTGAGTAGCTAGTTCTATTATCCTCTTCTTTCCAGAGTTCCGTTCCTTCATAGATGTATTCTGCTTCCCAGTACTGCCCCTCTCCTGTAAATGAATACTTGTTCTTCATAACTTCTTCATTGGAACATGCAGAAAGCAACAACATCAAAAATATGAATCCAGCTGTAAATAAACGTTTCATTATATATCTCCCTCCCAATTGTAATCTTAACATAACTTATACAATAATTAGTTGTTTTACTATTTTATTGAATATAATAACTCGTCGTTCTCTTGTTCAGCAATCGCCTCCGTTCCTTCATCAATTAAACTGACCAATAGTGAACGAGCGTATCTGCTTCTTTAAGATACGACTCCATCCCTTCAATAAATATTAGTTTATAATTAAATCACCATTCTTTTTATACAAGTCAATTAGTTCATCAAGGTGTGTCTCAATTTCCTTATTTAATTTATCGATACTTTCTTGTTTCATGAAATCTATCCCTTTGGCAGATGCTGGACTAAAGAATTTTTCATTCATGTACTCTTGTATATATGGATCTCTTGAGTAGTATGTATCCCTCCAAATTTCATAATATTCCTCTGGTTGAATATCAAGCGCAACGGCTTGTTCTTCATAGAACTGTCTGTTATTTTCTTGTACGTGTTGAAGGATTTCTGATGGGTCAAGACCTGGATATAGACTATTTTTATTCCTTTCAATTTCCTCTCTCGACACATGGATTCCCATTTCCTTCGCTTCAATCACAATAATCTCTTCTTTTATGTATATTTCTATATGTTCATCATTTAGTGGGTATAAGGCTAATATATCTCTTCCTTTAATTTCTTCCCCTTTTAAGACAGCAATCACATCTTCATTTTCATAACTTGTTCCAGAACAAGCTGTTAATAAAAGTAGGAAAATAAATAATATTCTAAATTTCATAATTTCCTCCCAATATCATAGTATACCAATCTTGTACTAAAATGCTCCGTTCGTTTAAGTATAATCTTTCACAAATTTGATTGCATTATATATAAATATGTGTGTACCTTCCTCAACAATACTGCTAGGTTGTTGAGTTTTTAACAGTCTATTATGTTTTAAACAGCACCTTATTAGGGGAAGCGTTTGTTTTATCGTTCAGGCTGACTTTAGAACGATCATCGAATAGTCAAATGTTCGTTCTTCATTCACATGTCAATTGGACATGTTTTTCTCATCTGTGCATAGGTTATAGTACAGGGATTACGATGTACTTTAATGAAATGTTGAGGTGTTTATATGGATAAGGGGAGAAGGGCACCGGATTATTTATTAATGCTCACGACATTTTCTTTATTAGCGATAGGTCTTTTAATGGTTTATAGCGCGAGTGAAGCGTGGGCAAGCTACCGGTTTGATGATTCGCTTTTCTTTTTGAAGCGTCAAATGTTTTTCGCTGGATTAGGGATTGTTGCGATGTTATTTATGATGAGAATTGACTATTGGACGTGGCGAACCTGGTCTAAAGTTTTACTAGTCATTTGTTTTATCCTACTAGTTATCGTTTTAATACCAGGAGTCGGCTTAGTTCGTGGTGGTGCACGTAGTTGGTTAGGGGTGGGTGCCTTTTCAATCCAGCCTTCAGAATTTATGAAAATGGCCATGATTGCTTTTTTAGCTAGCTATTTATCAAGGAACCAAAAGAAGATTATCTCTTTTAAAAAAGGTCTTTTACCTTCACTTTCACTTGTTATGTTAGCGTTCGGCATGATTATGCTTCAACCGGATTTAGGGACAGGAGCTGTTATGGTTGGAACATGTGTTGTGATGATATTCATTGCTGGAGCGAGAATTAGCCATTTCATGTGGCTTGGGATGGTAGGGGTTGCTGGTTTTGTAGCTCTAATTGCATCAGCCCCATATCGTATAGAGCGTATAACATCATTTCTTAATCCTTGGTCAGATCCGTTAGGAAGTGGTTTTCAGATTATACAATCACTTTATGCGGTTGGTCCTGGTGGATTATTGGGGCAAGGGCTAGGGGAGAGTAGACAGAAATACTTTTATTTACCCGAGCCACAAACAGACTTTATTTTCGCTATTTTGGCTGAAGAGCTTGGCTTTATTGGTGGAACAATTGTTATTTGTTTATTTGGAATCCTTTTGTGGAGAGGTATTAAGGTTGCGTTAGCGGCACCTGATTTATTTGGTAGCTTTCTAGCAGTTGGAATTATTTCAATGGTTGCAATACAAGTCATGATAAATATTGGCGTTGTTACTGGACTAATGCCAGTAACAGGGATTACTCTTCCTTTGTTGAGCTATGGTGGTTCCTCTCTTACGCTAATGCTATTATCGATCGGTGTCCTACTAAATATTAGTCGTCATTCGCGATAAATCTTATTTAGTAGAAGAGATCACTTATTTTGATTGAAATGAAATTGTAATGATCGTTAATATGTATTTAATGAAGATGTTGTATTTTATTATGTATATTCGGTGTTCAGTTCATGATAAAATGAAGATAAATGGATAATTTGGAGGAAGATCATGAGAGTAGTTGTTAGTGGTGGAGGAACGGGCGGACATATTTATCCGGCGTTAGCGCTCATTAAAGAAATGAAACGAATAAATAGCGATGTGGAGATTCTGTATGTTGGGACTGAAAAAGGGCTTGAATCTGAGATCGTCACACGTGAACATATCCCATTTAAATCGATTCCGATTACCGGATTTAAGCGCTCGATTTCTTTAGAAAATATAAAAACTGTGTATAGGTTTCTTTCTGGAACTCGGAAGATGAAATCTTTACTTCGAGAATTTAAACCAGATGTTGTGATAGGTACAGGAGGCTATGTTTGTGGACCGGTTGTCTACGCTGCAGCAAAACTAAAAATCCCGACAGTTGTTCATGAACAGAATAGTGTACCAGGCCTGACGAATAAATTTTTGAGTAAGTATGTCGATAAAGTTGCCATTTGCTTTGAGGAAGCAAAGCACTTCTTTCCAAGTCAAAAGGTCGTTTTGACTGGTAATCCAAGAGCATCTGAAGTGATGAATGTTGATGCTTCAGCAGGTAGACGCTCATTATCCTTGAATGAGCATCAAAAAACGGTACTTATCGTTGGAGGAAGTCGAGGGGCTAGACCAATTAATGAAGCGTTTTTGACGATCATTGGGAAATTGAAACATAAATCATATCAAATCGTATATGTTACAGGGACTGTACATTATGATCGAATTATGGAGCAAATGAAAAAGCATGATCATCCTCAAAATGTAACAATCAAGCCATTTATTCATAATATGCCAGATGTATTAGGGGCGGTGGATTTAATTGTCGCTCGTGCTGGAGCTACAACATTAGCTGAAATTACTGCCCTTGGACTCCCAAGTATTCTAATTCCAAGTCCATATGTGACCAATAATCATCAGGAGAAAAATGCACAATCACTAGCAAATAATAATGCTGCAATAGTGTTGAAGGAGACAGAAATGTCAGGCGACCTCTTGTTAGAAGAGATCGATCACATTCTAACAAGTGAAGATAAATGGATGCAAATGTCTACTTCATCAAAGGAGTTAGGACTCCCTAATGCAGCTAGACATTTATATGAGGTGTTAGACGAATTAACGAAAAATGGATCGTAAAGGTGGAAGATAGTATGGATTGGATTGAGGAACTTAAACAAGCGAATATTGGAAAGGTAAAGGTTCAAGAGCCACTTGCTAATCATACTACGTGGAAAATAGGTGGTCCCGCTGACGTGCTTGTTATTCCTGACAGTATGAAGAATTTAGAAAGAGCGATGTCTATCATTACAAAAAATGAAATTCCTTGGCTAGTCATCGGTAGAGGCTCTAATTTACTTGTTGGCGATGGTGGTATTGAAGGAGTTGTCATTAAGTTGGATCGTGGAATGGACGACATGAAAGTTGAAGGTGAAACGGTAACGGTTGGTGGTGGATACTCAACCATTAAATTAGCAACTCTTCTTAGTCGACAAGGGTTGTCTGGTTTAGAGTTTGCTGGTGGTATTCCTGGTTCAGTAGGTGGAGCTGTCTTTATGAATGCCGGTGCTCATGGAACGGAGATAGCTGATATCCTGTTGGAAGCAACGATTTTGAAGGAGGATGGATCACTTGAAGTGTGGACGAAAGACGAAATGAATTTCGATTATCGTACGTCTAGGCTCCAAAAGGAAAAAGGAATTTGCGTTGAAGCAGTGCTTCAATTAAAGAAAGGTGACCGCTCGATCATTGTGAAGGAAATGCAAGCGAATAAAGATTATCGTCGAGATTCCCAACCATGGAAACATCCGACGTGTGGAAGTGTTTTTCGTAATCCGCTTCCGTTCTATGCTGGTCAGTTAATTGAAGAAGCTGGTTTAAAAGGTTATCAAATTGGTGGTGCGCAAATTTCGCTTATGCACGCTAATTTTATTGAGAATGTCAATCAAGCAAGAGCAACGGATGTTATTGATTTAATTAATCATGCGAAGAAAGTGATTCAAGAAACAAAACAAATAGAACTTAAGACGGAAGTAGAAATGATTGGAAAACATTCTTAATACTAATAGACTAACGATATTAGCTGTATTTTTATGCTATAATAAAAAAGATACGGAATGGACAATTTCGTTCAGGGATTAGTAGGAGTGTTGATAATGAGTGATGAGAAAGTCGTGACAATAAACGAAAAAATTCCGACATTGAGAGAACAACGAAAACAGCGTGCGAATCGGCGCTTGCTGTTTTTTTTATCATTCTTTTTTATGTTGCTTCTACTAATTGTTTACTTTCAATCACCAGCAAGTCATGTTAGAGAGGTGACTGTAGATGGCAACATTCATCTTACTCATGAAGAAGTACTGCATCAAAGTACACTTCAAATTGGGACAAGCATTTGGAACGTAGATGAAGACGATATTGTTAATAGGTTAAATGAACATATTGAGATATCTTCTGCCTATGTTGAACGTCGTTGGCCCACTACAGTCGAAATTACAATCTCTGAGCATGAACGGGTTGGCTATTTAGTTCATGATGATCGATATTATCCGATTTTAGATAATGGGATGAATTTATCTGAATTGAATAGGTCACATATACCAGCTGATGCCCCCATATTAGTAGGGTTTACTGAAGGGGCTGATTTATCAGAATTGTCAGCTGAACTTAGACAGCTACCGAATGCTTTATTGGAGCGTATCTCAGAAATCATTTATTCGCCAACGGAACAGGATGCACAAGCTCTCATCATGTATATGACAGATGGGATAGAGGTACATACAACGATCAATGATTTTCATGAAAAGGTGATTCCATATTTAGCGATTATTAATGATCTAGATACGAGTAAAAGAGGAATTTTGCACTTACAAATGAGCCCTTATTTTGAAGAGTGGGTGTCAGAGGAGGATGAAGAAGATGAAAGTGAGACGTAAGCATCTCATCCTATCCTTTGTGTTAATTGTTACAGGCTTTATTTTAGCGTTGAATTATGAGATGACTAATGAAAATGTCAGCTTAAATCCAGGGTATGATCGTCAGTGGGAGCGTGAAGATGAACTACGAAATCAATTGATTCTTGAACAGTCGACTAACCAAAAACTACAAGAGGATATGCGTTTTTATCAAACGCAGCTACGTGAACTAGAAGAACACGTCACGACACTTGATGAAGAAGAAGAAGTTCGCGCAAAAAATTTATTGGAGGATCTAGACCGACTACGAAAAGTAGTAGGTGATGTAAAAGTAGAAGGCCCTGGTATCGAAGTTTCATTAGAGGATTCAGATTATGTCCCTGATGGCGAGGATCCAAATAATTACATTGTCCACGAATTTCATATTCAGCGTGTTGTCCATGAGTTATTTGTCGCTGGAGCTGAGGCTATTGCTATTAATGGATACCGTTTAACAAGGCAATCTTACATTCAATGTACAGGACCTGTTATTCGAGTAGATGGTCATGTATCTTCTGCCCCTTTTGTTGTGACAGCCATAGGTGATTCTGATATTTTGGAATCAGCTTTGACGTTACCTGGTGGTGTGCACAGCCAATTAGTTAGTGACGAGATAACCGTTCGGATTCAAAAGAAAAATACAATTGAACTTGATCCTCATTTTACGGAGAGTGGGTGATCAATTGAAAGAAAAATGGGTATTTGCATTTATTACTCTCGTCATTGGATTTATGATTGCCATTCAATTTCAGACGACTAAAGAGCCAGTCATTAGAGACACAAGGGATATTAGAGAATTAAGAGCAGAAGTATTATCAGAACAAGAGAAAAGGCAAGAATTAACACAGGAAATGGAGCAAATTCAATCTTTAATTGAGCAATATGAACAGTCTGTCGATAATTTAGGTGGAGAAGTTACGACGGTAATTGAAAATCAAATTGAGGAAATGAGAGCGGAAGCGGGTTTAACCGAACAAGAGGGCTCTGGTGTTGTTATCACCATTACTTCTTTATATAATGACCAATATTTTGGACAAGATCGCTTCATTCCTTCTCCTGATGTATTCCGTTTTTTGATAAATGAATTAAATATTTATGGTGCTGATGAAATTGCTGTAGGAAATGAACGGATTATAACTACTTCTGCATTTCGAGATGTGAACCAAATGACCTATTTGAACAATCGACGATTGCCCCCTCTTCCTATAGAAGTGAAGGTGCTTTCAAACGACCCCGAACGTTTACATAATCATATGCTCGTTTCGGCTTCAGTTGATTTTTTTGAAATTGAAGGATATGAATTATCAATAGAAATGGTCGAAGAAATACAAATTCCTGCGTTTGACCAGACACCTCGGGTGCGTTTTATGGAAGAAGTGAAGGAGGAGTAGTTGGAAATGTGGTTACCGATTGTAGCTTTAATTATAGGAATTGTAGTAGGACTTATGACAGATTTTCGCGTGCCTGACGAATACTCGAACTATTTGTCGATTGCTGTGCTAGCTGCATTAGATACTTTATTTGGTGGGATTCGAGCTTATCTTCAGAACACCTTTGATACGAACGTATTTGTATCAGGTTTCTTCTTTAATATTTTATTAGCAGCAGGTTTAGCTTTTCTAGGTGTTCATCTTGGTGTAGACTTATATTTAGCTGCTATATTTGCATTTGGTGTTCGATTGTTTAATAATATTGCCGTTATTCGTCGAATGATATTAACGAAATGGAAAACAAAGCAGGAAAAAGATGCTTAAAATGAAGGTAGTTAAATAATTCATAAATATGTATCAGTACAAAAAGGAGAATATAAATTCTTGTTGAATATGTTTAGTAACTAGTTTAAAAGTAGAAAATGCATTGAAATGTTCAATAGATTATATAAGGAGGTGCCATAGATTGGACAACAGTGAAATCTACGTTAGTTTAGACATCGGTACATCCAATGTCAGAGTGATAATTGGGGAAATGTCAAATGGTACAATGAATATAATTGGTATGGGGAAGGTTGCTTCTGAAGGAATCAAAAAAAGCGCCATCGTCGATATTGATGAAACGGTAAAATCAATAAGAAGAGCGATTGAACAAGCTGAGCACATGGTTGGTTTAACAATCAACCAAGTCATCGTTGGAGTGAATGGGAATCACATTCAGTTACAACCTTGTCATGGTGTCGTGGCAGTTTCTAGTCCAGATCGAGAGATTAGTGATGAAGATATCACAAGGGTTATTGATGCTGCACAAGTTGTATCGATCCCACCAGAACGTGAAGTCATAGACGTTATTCCTAAGCAATTTATTGTAGATGGATTAGATGAAATCAATGATCCACGTGGAATGATAGGGGTTCGCCTTGAAATGGAAGGAACGATTATTACTGGCTCCAAAACGGCTTTACATAATTTATATCGCTGTGTAGAACGAGCAGGATTACAGGTGGCTGGTTTCTGCTTACAATCACTAGCTTCCGGTTCAGTTGCTATTTCAAAAGATGAAAAGAATTTAGGTGTATGTTTAATAGATATGGGAGGCGGATCGATTACGGTATCGATTTTTGACCAAGGGATATTGCAAGATACAGCTGTTGTTCCTATTGGTGGAGACCATATTACAAATGATATTGCTGTTGGTCTACGGACTTCGACAGAAGAAGCGGAGCGTATTAAAGTTAAATATGGGCACTCGTATATTGATGATGCAGAAGTCGAAGAGCGTTTTACTGTTTCAACGATAGGACAAGCAGACAGTGTGGAATATACCCAAGAAGATTTAGCGCACATTATCGAACCAAGAGTCGAAGAAATGTTTGAACTAGCTTATCGAGAAATTCATCGAATGGGATATCGTGATTTTCCAGGTGGCTTCGTCTTAACAGGTGGAACCGTTATGATACCTGGTGTGTTGGAGCTAGCAAGTGAGCTTTTACCTGGTAGTGTTAGAATGGCAATGCCTGATTATCTTGGGGTGAGAGAGCCCCAGTACACGACAGGTGTTGGTCTCATTCAATTCGCTTACAAAAATGTTAAAATACAAGGTAAAGAAATAGCATCAGCTGTTTCAAGCAACGCACATTCGAATTATGATCAACCTGTAAAGAAACAAGTTAAACACGAAATGAAGCGTGAGGAGAATAATAAGCCGAAATCTAAAGGGAAAGTGAAAAACCTTTTTAAAGTGTTCTTCGAATAAGTAAAGAGCGGGCATATTGTACAAATAGGAGGATCTTACATGTTAGAGTTTGAGATGGATATGGATCAATTAGCACAAATAAAAGTCATTGGAGTAGGTGGTGGCGGAAGTAATGCAGTCAATCGTATGATTGAAAATGGTTTAAAAGGTGTAGAATTTATTGCTGTAAATACTGATGCACAGGCGCTACATTTATCGCAAGCAGAAACAAAACTTCAGTTAGGTGGCAAGCTAACTAGGGGGCTTGGTGCAGGTGCTAACCCTGAGATTGGTAAAAAGGCCGCAGAAGAAAGTAAAGAGCAGTTAGAAGAAGTGTTAACTGGGGCTGATATGGTCTTCATTACTGCTGGAATGGGCGGTGGGACAGGAACGGGAGCTGCTCCAGTTATTGCCGAAGTTGCGAAGGAATTAGGAGCTTTAACGGTCGGTGTTGTTACTCGTCCATTTACATTTGAAGGTCGTAAGCGTTCAACACATGCAGCTACTGGGATTCAAGCATTGAAGGAAAAGGTTGATACATTAATTGTGATACCGAACGACCGACTGCTTGAAATTGTTGATAAAAATACGCCTATGTTGGAAGCATTTAGAGAAGCGGATAATGTACTACGTCAAGGTGTTCAAGGTATTTCGGATTTAATTGCTGTTCCAGGTTTAATCAATTTAGATTTCGCTGACGTGAAAACAATTATGAGTGATAAAGGATCGGCATTGATGGGGATTGGAGTTGCAACGGGAGAAAGCAGAGCTAGTGAAGCAGCTAAAAAGGCTATATCAAGTCCATTGCTTGAAACGTCTGTTGATGGAGCTCAAGGGGTATTAATGAATATTACAGGTGGCTCTAATTTGTCACTATATGAAGTACATGAAGCTGCAGAAATCGTATCAGCTGCATCTGATCCTGAAGTAAATATGATCTTTGGATCTGTTATAAACGAGAACTTAAAGGATGAGATTGTTGTAACGGTTATTGCTACTGGATTTGAAGAAAATGATCAACCTGCTTCAACTAGAACACTGTCACAAAAACCTCTAAAAAGCAATACGGTTAAACAGGCGAAGGAAGAGGGGGTATCTGAAGCAAGGGGAACTCAGCAAACTAAAAGTGAGCCAACAGAAGCAACTGATACGTTAGATATACCTACATTTTTACGAAATCGTCGAAATCGAAATCGATAAGTCTAAAGAGATTAAGCACATGCCATTTTTGGTATGTGTTTTTTTGTTTTTTATAAGTAGTTGATTGTATTTCCCACATCATTTTCTCTAAGCTATAACTGACAAATTGATTGAAAATCTCTTAAAAATAGTACGTGAAGTCTGTCATGAATTGACAGACTTCGTAATAGACTAGATGTATACTAGGCTTAAATTATTGGATGTGAGGGTTTCTATGACCATCTATCTAGACTTAATTTGGATTTTAAACCTTTGTATCGACTATCTCCTTATTGCCTTAACGTATTTACTGTTGAAACGGCCGTTTCATCATGTTCGAATGATTGGTGCTGCTTTTTTTGCATCACTCATTGTCTTATTTTTATTTACTTCATATGGACATATTGTATATGAACCATGGTTCAAGGCTATCTATTCTATATGGATTGTCGTAATAGCATTTGGTTATAAACGCTTCCGTTATTTTTTCCAAGTGCTTTGCATGTTCTACTTTGTAACGTTCATGACAGGGGGTGGGTTATTTGCATTGCATTTCTTCTGGCAAACGGAGTCAGATTTATTTGATGGACTATTAAGTGTGAACAAGGGCTATGGGAGTGGGATAAGTTGGCTCTTTATTTGTATTGGGTTCCCACTTGTATGGTACTTTTCAAAACAACGTTTCCAGGAGATCGAATTTAGGCAATTTCAAGCTAATCAATTAATAGATGTTCAAGTTGTAATAGGTAATAAGAGTATTACTTCAAAAGGATTGATTGATACGGGAAACCAATTGGTGGAACCTCTCTCTAAACGTCCAGTTATCATAATGGAAGCAAATTTATTCTATGAGTCTTTTTCAAAAGAATACATTGATCAACTTTTACAATTTCATGAACTATCGATGAAATCTAACGAACAATCAACGCAATTAGATGACCGTCTTACGATCATTCCATATCGCGTTGTAGGTCAATCATCCCCCTTTTTAACAGGGATTCGACCAGATTACATAAAGCTATATGAGGAAGGAGGAGTGATTCAAACTTCTAAGGTGTTGATTGCACTTCAAGATAAGGAACTTTCATCAGATCATTCGTTTACAAGCATTATTCACCCAGCACTGTTACAAAGGGGAATGACAAAAGAAGCAATGTCGTCATGAGTGAACGTCTTTAGCGAATGATTTATTTATATAATTTTTGTAATTTAAGGTAGGGGGCATACGATGCTGAAACTGAAAATGAAATTACTTTGGTACAAATTAATGTATCGAATGGGTATGAAGCCAGACGAAATTTACTACATAGGTGGTAGTGAGGCATTACCTCCGCCATTAACAAAGGAAGAAGAGGCAGTCCTTCTAAAAAAGCTACCAACAGGCGATAAAGCGGTTCGCTCGATGTTAATAGAAAGAAACTTAAGGTTAGTCGTTTATATTGCAAGGAAATTTGAGAATACGGGTATTAATATCGAGGATTTAATTAGTATTGGAACGATTGGGCTTATTAAAGCTGTTAATACGTTCAATCCGGAAAAAAAGATCAAATTGGCGACATATGCTTCTCGCTGTATCGAGAATGAAATATTAATGTATTTAAGACGTAATAATAAAACACGTTCGGAAGTTTCATTTGATGAACCATTGAATATTGACTGGGATGGAAATGAATTATTGCTTTCAGATGTATTAGGAACAGAAGAAGATATAATTACAAGAGGAATTGAAGAAAAAGTTGATCGTAAATTATTAGTGAAGGCGCTACACACATTAAATGAAAGAGAAAAACAAATTATGGAGTTAAGGTTTGGACTAGCTGGAGATGAAGAAAAAACACAAAAAGATGTAGCTGATATGCTCGGAATATCTCAATCATATATATCCCGACTTGAAAAAAGAATCATTAAACGATTACAAAAAGAGTTCAATAAAATGGTTTAAAGAGTGTTAAAAAAGAATTTTTGGAAAAATCTCGGGATTGTTCCGATTGCGTTGGAGAATAACGACCTACTAAAATTTTTAATTGGGACCTCCACTTTTTGAAAAATTTCTTAAAAAATTTTTTTCTTTTGAATAAGTCGTGTTATGACGTGCATGAGTCTTATTTTTGTGAGTTTATCCACAAAAGGCTCGTGCATATTTTTTCCTACGCAGGAGATACTTTTCTTAGACATCATCTCCCGCGATAGGAGGGAAAGAATTGACACGAAATAAAGTTGAAATATGTGGTGTAGATACGTCAAAGTTACCTGTTCTGAAAAATGCAGAAATGCGTGAATTATTTCAGCGTTTGCAAAATGGAGAAACAAGTGCTAGGGAAACGTTAGTGAATGGCAACTTAAGGCTTGTATTGAGTGTGATCCAACGCTTTAATAATCGCGGAGAGTATGTGGATGATCTCTTTCAAGTCGGTTGTATAGGTTTAATGAAATCGATTGATAATTTCGATTTAAGTCAAAACGTTAAATTCTCTACATATGCAGTGCCAATGATTATTGGTGAGATTAGACGCTATTTACGCGACAATAATCCAATACGTGTCTCTCGTTCACTACGAGACATAGCGTATAAAGCTTTGCAAGTACGTGATCAATTAATGGCGGAGAAGAAAAGGGAAAAAGAACCAACTGTACAAGAGATTGCAAAAGTTCTAGATGTACCAAAAGAGGATGTCGTCTTTGCACTTGATGCAATACAAGATCCTGTCTCCTTGTTTGAACCGATTTATAATGACGGTGGTGACCCAATCTTTGTAATGGATCAAATTAGTGATGAGAGGAATCGAGATGTTAATTGGGTGGAGGAAATTGCTTTGAAGGAAGCAATGGTACGCTTGAATGAACGTGAAAAGATGATTTTAAACATGAGGTTTTTTCAAGGAAAGACCCAAATGGAAGTTGCTGATGAAATTGGCATTTCTCAAGCTCAAGTTTCACGTTTAGAAAAGGCAGCTATTCAGCATATGAATAAGCATGCTCAAGTGTAGTACTTAAAATGAATATGAATTTAGTGTGTGAAACCTCAAAAGGAATGAAAGTAGTCCTTTTGAGGTTTTTTGTAGAATCAAAAATGGATAAGCGCATTCTATTAACCTTATGAAGATCACGGAAGTTGGAGAAGGGTTTATAGAAGAGCTTGGGCTTCGTTCGGTACACGTTGCTCTGAAGGGAAACCATATTTAAATCAACTAAACCCCTTGTAACGACTACGTACGATGCAATTAAGAAAAAACTGTTGCGCAGTATTCTTATGATTTAAATAAGGGTTTGTTCGAGAACTAACATATTTCATTAACCTGATTGCATATATAGTGTTAGGAGCTTAATTTCATAATGAGGAGCAGTGAAAACATGAAAATATCTGAACTACAAGCGAAGGACATTGTAAACATGGAAAATGGGAAACGGTTAGGACAATTGACAGATATAGAAATTGATCTACAATCAGGTCAAATTAGAGCACTTGTTATTAGTGGAACAGGTAGAGTCATGAGTATGTTCGGAAAGGAAGTTGAAGAAATCATCATTCCATGGAAAAATATTATTCGTATTGGTTCAGATGTCATTTTAGTTGAATTGCAATCAAAATTTAATATGCAACAACAAGTAAAGTAGGAAAACATGAGAAAGATGTTTCGCGTTTTTTCTTACCTATGATAGAATATATATAATCGTCTTATTCGTTAAAGGTAAGGAGAGAGTCAAATGGAGCCTTTTGAACAAGGATCGGAACGATATTTAAAGTTATCATATTGGGAAAACAAATATCCTTCCTTAGTTGCAGGCTTTACGACAAGAAACAGTGGAATGAGTTCAGCTCCATTTAGTAGCTTAAATATGGGGTATCATGTTCAGGATGATCCAGAGATCGTTTCTAAAAATCGTCAATTGCTTGCTAATGATCTTTCCTTTCCGCTTGTTCAGTGGGTTGGAACTGAACAAGTTCATCATTCAAAAATTGTTTGCGTTTCTCAAGAGCATAAAGGGATGGGTTCACAAGATTTGAGATCAGCTATTCGTGAAACAGATGGAATCTACACGAATGAGCGCAATGTATTATTAACTAGTTTGTATGCCGATTGTGTTCCAATCTATTTTTATGCGCCAAAAGCTACATTCATCGGCTTAGCTCATGCTGGATGGCGTGGAACAGTAGATCAGATTGGTCCTAAGATGATTAGACGCTGGTCGGAACATGAATCCATTCCAAAAGAAGATATCTTAATTGTCATAGGACCTTCGATTAGTAGAAGACATTATGAAGTAAGTGATATAGTTATAAATGCCATTGATGAATGTTTTGAACGGTCTTTTGATAAGTCTTTGTTATATGAAAAAATTTCAGATGATCATTACCTTTTAGATTTACAAATGGTAAATAAATATCTTTTTATTAACGAAGGAATACATCCTTCACAAATAACGGTATCATCTTTATGTACAGTATCGGATGAGCGGTTATTTTCACATCGCGCTGAGGGTGGGAAGACTGGTAGGTTAATGAGTTTCATCGGATTGAGATAGTTGGAAGGTGACATGGAATGACAATTGAAGAAAATGTTAAAAGCATAAATAATGAAGTGAAGGAAATTTGTCAAAAGATTGGACGGAATGTGTCCGATATACATATTATAGCTGTTACGAAGTATGTTTCAATTGAAACAGCGCAAGCGGCTCTTCACTCTGGGCTTCAACACATAGGTGAAAATCGTGTAGACGGAGCACTTACTAAATGGGAAGCTCTTCATCCTCAAGGGACATGGCATTTCATTGGAACACTGCAATCTCGAAAGGTAAAAGATATTGTCGGGAAATATGAATATCTCCATTCTCTTGAAAGATTGTCACTTGCTAAAGAGTTGGACAAGCGTATGCCAAGTGGAAGGAAGATGAAATGTTTCGTACAAGTAAACGTGTCCGGTGAAGAAACCAAATCAGGTATACTCCCTTCCTCAGTGGAAGAGTTTATTGAAACGTTAATGGAATATAAGGGGATAGAAGTCATAGGTTTAATGACGATGGCTCCTTACTATGATGACCAAGAACAAACTCGTCCTATTTTTCGGAAATTGAGAGAACTTCGTGACCAAATACGACAAAAAAAATGGTCGCACGCTCCATGCCATGAATTATCAATGGGAATGTCGAATGATTATAGAATAGCTCTTGAGGAAGGAGCGACATTTATTCGGATTGGCACTGCACTAGTTGGAAAAGAATGAAAAAAGGAGAGGTTACTGTGGGAATGAAATCGAAATTCAAACGTTTTTTTGAACTTGATGATCATTATGAAGAAGTAGAAGAAATGACGGAGCCTCAGCAAGAGGAAATAGAAGCTCCACAGCGTAGGTCTCGCTCCAATCAAACGAAGTCACAACAAAATCAACAAAATGTTGTTAGTTTACAAAGTATTCAAAAGGGTGCAAAAATGATTTTATTAGAACCGAGGACGTATGATGAGGCACAAGAAATTGCTGATCATCTGAAGAATCGCAAAGCTGTCATAATTAATTTGCAACGTATCTCGCACGATCAAGCAAAACGAATTGTTGATTTTTTAAGTGGGACTGTTTATGCGATTGGAGGAGACATTCAAAAAGTTGGGACGCATATCTTCTTATGTACACCAGACAATGTTGATGTAACTGGGTCCATAACGGAAATGATTCAAGAGCAATTTGAAGGATAAAAAGGTGGTGAATTTAGATGAGTGGGATTGGCAGTTTATTAATGTTGTTATTAACCATTTACTCTTATATGGTCATTGCATATATTTTGATGTCTTGGTTTCCCAATGCACGAGAGTCATCAATTGGACAAATGATAGGTCAGTTAGTGGAGCCTTTCTTGGAGCCTTTTCGCAAGATTATTCCTCCATTAGGAATGATTGATATTTCTCCCATTGTCGCAATTCTTGCGTTACACTTTGCGAGAATGGGGATTGCAGCTATTTTTTAAATGAGCTGATGGAAGTGGTGACTTCATGAGTATTTACCAACATTTCAGAGAGAATGAATGGACATTTGTTGATCAAGCATTAGAATGGCAGCAAGATGCCAAATTACGTTATCGAGAAAGATTAACTGATTTTCTTGACCCGAGACAACAAGAGATCTTACAAAGTGTCATCGGTCAGGATGACGAGGTAAATCTCTCTTTTCTAGGAGGTTCGCCTTTTTCTGAGAGAAAGCGTGCATTCGTTGCACCTTCTTATATTCAGACTATTGAAGAGGACTTTAAGCTTTCACTATGTATTATTCGATATCCTTCTAAATTTGTTTCGCTTGAGCATCGTGATGTATTAGGGGCATTAATGAATGTCGGTCTTAAGCGTGAAAAATTCGGAGATATTGTTATTGGTGACGGCTATGTACAAGTGATTATTGCCGAGGAAATTGAAGATTTTATCATTGCAAATGTTAAAATGATTGGAAAGGCGTCGGTATCACTCGAACGAAGACCTATATCTGAACATGAGAAAAATGAAGAAGTTTGGGATGAACAAACAACGACGATTTCGTCTCTTCGGTTAGATGCGGTTTTGGCTCAAATTTATAAGCTATCTCGTTCTAAAGTACTTCCAATTATTGAGAAAGGCCTTGTTAAAGTGAATTTTAAAACAATTGATCAGCAGTCCTTTCTGCTAGAAGCAGGTGATCAATTGTCAGTAAGGGGATTTGGTCGATCCAAGCTTATAAAAGTTGAAGGAAGAACGAAGAAGGATAAGTACAGGCTTCGTTTTGGTCGACTTTCATAATATAATGAAGTAAAAGAGGTCGTTCAAAAAGTATCAAAAAATATGGCGATGGCTCTGTTCGCTACGCGTCTTGTGATGAGAAAACCGCCATTTTGAACAACCTCTAAAAGGATTTTCGAAATAAATGTCGAATAAAGTGTAAGTAGACAAGTAAGCAACTAACTAGGAGGTGGCGATATGCCTTTAACGCCTTTAGATATTCATAATAAGGAATTCACTAGAGGATTTCGTGGATATGATGAAGATGAAGTAAATGAATTTTTGGATCAAGTTATTAAGGATTATGAGGCTGTATTGAAAGAGAAGAAGGATTTATTTGAGCAATTGACAACTCTTGAGGAGAAGCTTGGTCACTTCCAAGATATGGAGGAGACGCTTAATAAATCGATCTTAATCGCTCAAGAAACGGCTGAGGAAGTAAGAAGAAATGCTCAAAAGGAAGCACAATTAATTGTGAAGGAAGCAGAAAAAAATGCTGACCGGATTATAAATGATGCGTTGTCTAAATCACGTAAAGTGATGATGGATATGGAAGAGCTGAAAAAGCAAGCTTCTGTATATAAGATGCGTTTTAAAATGTTAATTGAAGCGCAGCTTGAAATGCTTCGAACTGAGGATTGGAAAGAAATGACTGCAACCGTTGATGATGAAGAGGAAAAGACTAGTTATACTGAATAATAACTTGATCTTCATTCATGTCTGACTTATAATTACTTCATTCGTTTAAACAAAATAAAAGTAAACACAATGATAAGGAAGAGTACAGTATGTTTCATGTACGTAGCGATTCAGGGATGGTGAAAGCCTGATTACATAGCATATTGGAAAATCACCCTTTAGTATTGCGCTGAACGCTATAGTAAGCTGCAACGTCTCATTCACGTTAAGAATGCTTGAGTGGAAAGGTTACCTTTTCATGAGGGTGGTACCACGGGTTAACTTCTCGTCCCTTTTTTAGGGGTGAGGAGTTTTTTGATTTTCAAAATTAAGGAGTTGGAAAAATGGAATACAAAGAAACATTACTTATGCCCAAAACGGCATTCCCAATGAGAGGGAATTTGCCGAATCGTGAGCCAGAGCGTCAAAGTATTTGGAATGAACAAAACATTTATGAAAAAGTACAAGAACGTACGAAAGGCCGACCTCTATTTGTCTTACATGATGGTCCTCCTTATGCAAATGGGGATATTCATATGGGCCATGCACTAAATAAAATCTTGAAAGATTTTATCGTGCGTTATAAATCAATGAGTGGCTTTCATGCTCCTTACGTACCAGGATGGGATACACATGGACTTCCAATTGAAACAGCATTGACGAAAAACGGTAAAGTGAAGCGTAAGGAGATGAGTGTAGCTCAATTTAGAAAGCTTTGTGAAGAGTATGCACTTAAGCAAATTGCTCGCCAACGTGAACAATTTATGCGTTTAGGTGTTCGTGGAGATTGGTGGAATCCTTATATTACGCTAGATAAAGGGTATGAGGCACAACAAATAAAAGTGTTCGGTGATATGGCGAAGAAAGGGTACATTTATAAAGGGAAGAAGCCCGTTTATTGGTCACCATCATCTGAGTCAGCTCTAGCTGAAGCTGAAATTGAATACCACGATAAACGTTCACCCTCCATTTATGTTGCCTTTTCTGTAAAAGAAGGTGGGGACGTATTAGACGGTGATGAAAAAATCATTATTTGGACAACAACACCTTGGACGATTCCTGCTAATTTAGGGATTGCTGTACATCCTGATTTAACATATGTAGTTGTACTAGTAAATCATCAAAAATATGTCGTTGCGGAAGGATTACTTGAAACGCTAGCAAATGAATTTGAATGGGAGCAATATGAAGTAACGAAAACAATGAAAGGCTCTCAGTTAGAAAACGTCGTTGCAGAACATCCGATTTATAAACGCGACTCACTCGTCATCTGTGGAGATCATGTCACATTAGATGCTGGTACTGGTTGTGTTCACACAGCTCCAGGACATGGTGAAGAGGATTACATTGTCGGACAAAAGTATGGTTTAGATATCCTTTGCCCAGTTGATGACAAAGGATATATGACTGATGAAGCTCCTGGTTTTGAAGGCTTGTTCTATGATGAAGCGAATAAACCGATTACCCAAAAATTAGATGAGCTCGGTTCGTTAATGAAGCTAACGTTTATTACACATTCGTATGCGCATGATTGGAGGACGAAGAAGCCGGTTATTTATCGTGCAACGGCTCAATGGTTTGCTTCAATTGAACAATTCCGGGATCAACTGTTAAAAGCTGTTGAAGAGGTCGATTGGATTCCGAAGTGGGGCGAGACTCGTTTATTTAATATGGTACGTGATCGAGGCGACTGGTGTATATCTCGTCAACGTGCTTGGGGTGTACCAATTCCTGTGTTTTACGGCGAAGATGGAGAGCCAATTATTACGGATGAGACAATTAATCATATCGTCAAGTTATTTAGAGAGCATGGTTCGAATGTTTGGTTCGAATGGGATACGGAACAACTTTTACCAGAAGGGTTCACGTCTTCTCATAGTCCAAATGGAACATTTACTCGTGAAATGGATATTATGGATGTTTGGTTTGATTCAGGCTCTTCTCATCAGGCTGTTCTTGAGGAACGTAAAGAGCTTGATCGACCCGCAGATTTGTACTTGGAAGGCTCTGACCAATATCGAGGCTGGTTTAACTCATCGCTTTCTACGGCTGTAGCAGTGACTGGAAAAGCACCTTATAAGGGCGTGTTAAGTCACGGCTTTACACTTGATGGAGAAGGTCGTAAAATGAGTAAATCAATTGGAAATGTAGTCATTCCTAACGATGTTATGAAGCAGCTTGGAGCTGATATTTTACGCTTATGGGTAGCGTCGGTTGATTATCAAGCAGATGTACGTGTTTCTGATAAAATATTAAAGCAAGTATCTGAGTCCTATCGAAAAATTCGAAATACTTTTCGATTTTTATTAGGAAATTTGCATGATTTTAATCCGAGCGCTCATCGTGTTGAAACGGAGCAACTTAGAGAAGTTGATCTATTTATGCTCGTCAAACTAAACAATGTGATTGAAAAAGTAACAGAATCATATGAGCATTATCAGTTTTCGACGGTTTATCATACTATTCATAACTTCTGTACCATTGAATTAAGTTCATTTTACATGGATATGGCAAAGGATACGTTATATATTGAGCATGCTAATCATCCAGCACGAAGAGCGATTCAAACAGTGATGCATGAAGTGCTTATTGCATTAACGAAGCTCGTTTCACCAATCTTGTCACATACAGCAGATGAAGTATGGGAGCACATACCTAATGTTGAAGAAGAAAGTGTTCAATTAACGGATATGCCTCAAGTTCAAGCGTTCAATGATGTAGAAGGTCTAGAGAAAAAATGGGATCAGTTTATGGAGATACGAGATGACGTTCTAAAAGGATTAGAGCAAGCTCGAAATGAAAAGAAAATAGGGAAATCATTAACAGCTGCTATTACGCTATATGCAAGTGGTCCTGTCAGTGATTTATTACGTTCGATTGAAAACCTTGAAAAGCTCTTTATCGTTTCGAGCGTGAAAATGGCTGGTGAAGTAAATGAAGCACCAAGCTCGGCGACGACTTTTGAACAATTAGCCATTTCCGTTGAGCAAGCTGAAGGTGAGACGTGTGAGCGCTGTTGGGTTGTATCGACTACAGTAGGCGCTTCCGCTGAGCATCCTACCTTATGCTCTTCTTGTGCCGAAACGGTGAAAACGTACTACGCAAATGAATAAATATTTTGGGAACGGCTAGCATAACGCTAGTCGTTTTTTTAATTAGGAAATTATAAGTAGGTATCGTTCGTGTTCTTGAAAAGTTAATATTAAGACATAGGTGTGTAAATATACCATGTTAAATCTTACTTGGCTATCGTTACGGTCATTGGTGAAACTATACAATGACGTCATTAGATTTGATGTCAATGTAACAACTGGGGGAATCGAGATAATGGACTATACTTCTTTAAAGCAACAATTGCTGCAACGAAAACAAAAGGTTGAGGCACGAATTAAAGAAAGCTTCTCTGATGAAGAGAAAGAGTCTCTTTCTTATTCGACTGGTGAGTTATCACAATATGATAACCATCCCGCTGATACTGCTACAGATCTGTACGAAAGAGAAAAGGATGCAGCATTAATGGAGCAGCTCGAGCATGAGCATGAGGAAATTGAGCATGCCCTAGCTAAATTTGATAAAGGAACGTATGGGATTTGTGAGGAGACAGGAAAAGAAATCCCATATGAACGACTTGAGGCACAACCGACTGCAAGAACGGTTATTGAAAAAGGAGAGAAGGGAATGATGGATTCTTCTCATCCAGCTGAAGAGGATGTGCTTCAAGGCTTTAACACCTTTAATTTTGACCATTTATCGAAAGAAACAGAATTTGATGCGGAAGATTCCTATCAAGCTGTTGCATCATTTAATGAGAATTCGATGATCTTTGAAGACTCTTCATTCATGGATCAAGATGAATTAATTGGCTATGTTGAGGAGATTGAAGGCTTTCTTTCGACTGGTATTGAGGGGTATTCAGGATCGGAAAATGTCCAGTTCCAACGAAATGTTCATTATGATCATTATTTAAATGGACAAAATTAGATAGAAAGCAGGCTCAAAGGATTATTTGAACTTTTGAGTCTGCTTTCGTAAAACAAAGGACACAAAAAAGTGATAAGCCAAATTTTTTCAGTGCCCTTCCTGCTTGTCGCTTGGCGGTATGATATAATAACTAAAGTTAACCATTTTATCGTAGTGGAGGGGTAGGTTTGAACGTATTAAAATATTATGCTTTAACACTCGCCATCATTTTATTGGATCAGTTAACGAAATGGATCGTTGTTAAAGAAATGGAAGTCGGAGAACGAATTAGATTAATTGAAAATGTCCTTTATTTCACATCCCATCGTAATCAGGGGGCAGCATTTGGGATTTTACAAGGTCAAATGTGGTTCTTTTATATCGTGACGATTGTTGTTGTCATTGGCATCGTTTATTATATGAAAAAAGAGGGATCTAAAAGTGTTATGATAGGCATTTCACTCGGATTCATTCTTGGTGGCGCACTTGGGAATTTTATCGATCGTGTACTTCGAGGAGAAGTCGTTGACTTTATTGATACATACATATTTGGATATAATTTTCCGATCTTTAATGTTGCTGATTCTGCCCTCTGTGTAGGTGTTGGAATTCTCTTTATCAAGATGATTGCGGATGAACGGAAACAGAAAAAGGAGAGAACGTAATGGAGCAGCATGAATGGACTGTCACAGCTGAAGAACATGGAGAACGTATTGACAAGGTGTTAACAGCTAATGAGAAAAAATGGTCTCGAACTCAAGTTCAGCAATGGATTAATAATGACCATATTAACGTAAATGGGAAGCCGGTAAAAAGAAATTATAAAGTGTCAGCAAATGATCATATTACTTTAACGATTCCTGAACCTGAAGAATTAGAAGTCGTTGCTGAGAATATACCAATTGAAATCGTCTATGAAGATGAAGATGTGATCGTCGTGAATAAACCACGAGGAATGGTTGTACATCCAGCCCCAGGTCATTCATCTAGAACGCTAGTTAATGCGCTTATGTATCATTGCCAAGACTTATCAGGTATTAATGGGGTCATTAGACCTGGAATTGTTCATCGAATTGATAAAGATACTTCAGGGCTTTTAATGGTCGCAAAAAATGACCATGCACATGAATCGTTAGTCAATCAATTGAAGAAGAAAACAACTAAGCGTATATATAAAGCGATCGTTCATGGCGTTATTCCACATCAACATGGTACGATAGATGCTCCGATTGGCCGTGATTATACAGATAGACAAAAGATGACCGTCACTGAGAAAAATAGTAAAGATGCTGTTACTCACTTTACAGTTTTAGAGACGTTTAAAAATTTCTCCTATGTCCAATGTGAGTTGGAAACGGGTAGAACGCACCAAATTCGTGTACATATGAAGTATATTGGCTACCCATTAGCGGGTGATCCCAAATATGGTCCGAAACGTAAATCACTACAAATAAATGGTCAA
This sequence comes from Halalkalibacter sp. AB-rgal2, assembly GCF_041821005.1. Taxonomy (NCBI): domain Bacteria; kingdom Bacillati; phylum Bacillota; class Bacilli; order Caryophanales; family Bacillaceae; genus Halalkalibacter; species Halalkalibacter sp. AB-rgal2. The sequence goes on along the minus strand of NZ_JBGUAV010000004.1, from coordinate 163,532 downwards.
GCGCTTCATGCTGAGGTTCTTGGGTTTACCCATCCTCGTACTGGTGAAGATCTATTATTTGAAGTTCCTATTCCTCCAGATATGAGTGAACAATTAACGTTTCTTCGATCACAATAGTCGAAAAAAGTCGTTGACATTTTGACACATCTCGTTCATACTATGAGTAATTAAATAAGTCCTTTAACATCAGTCCCGTGAGGCTGAGAAGGAAGTCGGAAACAAACCGTAGGCATTTACTAATTAAACAAGACCTACGTATGTTTGCAAAGCCCTCTCATGCCTAAATTTTGGTATGAGAGTTTTTTTGTATGTATAGAAAAGGAGGCCAATATGTCACGTATCATTTTAGATGAACAGGCAATTAGAAGAGCCATCACACGAATCGCACATGAGATTATTGAACGTAACAAAGGTGTCGAAAATTGTGTCTTAATCGGCATCAAAACGAGAGGGATTTATATTGCTAACCGTCTAGCTGAGAGAATTGAGCAAATCGAAGGTGTTTCGGTTCCGGTTGGTGAGGTTGATATTACACTATATCGTGATGATTTAACGAAGAAATCACCTACAGAAGAGCCGATTTTACAAGGGACGGATATAAATGTTGATATAAATAATCGAAAAGTGATTCTAATTGATGATGTCCTTTATACGGGTAGAACGGTTCGTGCAGCTCTCGATGCATTAGTTGATTTAGGAAGGCCTGCACAAATTCAATTGGCCGTTTTAATTGACCGCGGTCACCGAGAATTACCGATTCGTCCAGATTATGTTGGAAAGAATGTACCAACGTCGAAAAGTGAAATCATCGCGGCTAAATTAAATGAAATTGATGATGTAGATGAAGTGACGATCGAACATAAATAAAAATAGTGATTGTAGAAAAGAGACAAGTAGGGGGATATACAATGGCATCAAATCATGAAATTGGCATTCAGGAGAAACCAAGGTTAGATAAATGGGTCGTATTAAGTATCCAGCATTTATTTGCCATGTTTGGAGCAACGATATTAGTTCCGTTTTTAGTCGATCTAAGTCCTTCAGTAGCATTGCTTTCAAGTGGTTTAGGAACAATTGCTTATTTACTCATAACTAGAGGTCAAGTTCCTGCTTACTTAGGATCATCCTTTGCCTTTATTGCACCGATCATTTCAGCAATGGCAATTGGTGGTCCAGAAGGGGCGATGGTTGGTAGCTTTTTTGCTGGGATCGTATACGGGATCGTTGCATTAGTTATTAAAACCATTGGAGTAAAGTGGATTATGAACATCCTCCCTCCTATAGTAGTTGGACCAGTCATAATGGTCATTGGATTAGGGCTAGCAGGTGTTGCTGTTGATATGGCGATGAATGATCAAGGAACCGGGGAATACAATGGAACGTTCTTATTTGTAGCACTCGTTTCTCTTGGGATAACCGTTCTAGCTTCGATTTTCTTCAAGGGATTCTTTAGTTTAGTCCCCATTTTGTTCGGGATTGTCGGTGGGTATATCACATCATTGATTGTAGGAATTGTTGATTTCACCCCTGTTAAAGAGGCAGATTTCATTTCTGCACCTGAGGTGATCGTTCCATTTGTCACGTATACACCTAGTTTAAGTTGGACGATTTTGTTCATTATGGTACCGATTGCTGTCGTAACGATTTCTGAACATATTGGAGATCAGATGGTACTTAGTAAGGTGGTCGGTCGAAACTTTATTAAAAAGCCAGGTTTACATCGCTCATTATTGGGGGATGGAGTAGCAACAATTATTGCTTCGTTAATTGGTGGTCCACCTAATACAACTTATGGTGAGAACATTGGTGTTCTAGCGATTACGAGAGTATTTAGTGTGTTTGTTATTGCAGGTGCGGCAGTCATTGCAATCTTCCTATCATTTATTGGTACGTTTGCGGCGTTTATTGAATCGATTCCAACAGCCGTCATGGGCGGTGTATCGATCTTACTGTTTGGTGTCATTGCATCATCTGGTTTAAGAATGTTAATTGATAATAAGATTAATATTGGGGAGAAGCGTAACTTAATTATTTCTTCCATTATACTAGTCGTTGGAATTGGTGGAGCTGTCATTCAAGTAAATGAGCATATCGAAATCCCTGGTATGGCTTTAGCAGCAATTATTGGTATTATCCTGCATCAAGTATTACCAAATAAAGAAGTTAGCTATGGAAAGAAATCGATGTTTGAGACAGATGAATAGAAGATCCTTTTAAAAGAAGTACAGAGAGACTTCAAAAGGTGTTACGTTTTGAAGAGGGAACTCCCTCTCTCATTTCTAATACCCTGAGAAGCGTACTCTCAGGGTATTTTTTTACAGAAAAGCTTAAACACAAGGTAAGAATTTTAAAAAGGGGATGATGAGTATGATGACAGCAATGGAGTTGCAACAAAGAGGAGATCTTTTAACGTTAGATAATATGACTACTATGGAAATTATACAACTGCTAGGAGAAGCTGAACAATTTGCTACAGGTTATGAATGGACAACGAATCAACAAGCTGTCGTTGCGAATTTATTCTTTGAGCCTAGTACGAGAACACGTTATAGCTTTGAAGTAGCGCAAAAGCTTCTCGGATTTCATGTCTTATCCTTTAGTGAAGAGTCATCAAGCGTTCAAAAGGGAGAGTCTTTGTTAGATACGGTGAAAACTTTTGAGTCGATTGGGGCTAATGTCTTAGTCATTCGTCATCCAGAAAATGAATATTACGAACAAATTAAAGATCAATTATCCATTCCGATAGTAAATGGAGGTGATGGTAGTGGACATCACCCGACTCAATCATTACTTGATATGCTAACAATCCAGCAAGAATTTGGAACGTTCGCAGGCTTAAATATTGTTATAACAGGTGATTTACGACATAGTCGAGTGGCTCGTTCTAATGCAGCGACTCTCACTCGCTTAGGTGCTAATGTGAAAGTGGCTGGCCCGATTGATTGGATGGAAGGTTATACTCATTTATATGAGCATGTCGATTTTGATACGTATCTTCCACAAGCAGATGTTGTGATGCTTCTAAGAATTCAGCATGAACGGCATGATCAATCCATGTCTTATACGAAAGAGGAGTATCATCGTCAATACGGATTGTCATTAGCTCGTGAGAGTCAATTAAAGCAAAATGCTATTATTCTTCATCCAGGACCTGTAAACCGTGGAGTTGAACTAGCAGATGAATTAGTAGAAGGGAAGCACTCGCGAATTTTTAAGCAAATGAAAAATGGAGTTGCTGTTCGAAAAGCCGTTATGAAACGGGCGATTCTAAAGCAATCATTGTAGGAGGAGAACGAGATGAATACGAAACTAATAGGTGGTTTCATTTTACAAGCGGATGGTGAATTCGTTCAAAAAGATATTTATTTAATTGATGGTCGCATTCAATTTCAGACACATGAACCAATTGAAAAAGAACTAGATGTAGCAGGGAAATTAATTGCTCCAGGACTTGTTGATGTCCATGTGCATTTACGAGAACCGGGTGGGGAGCATAAAGAAACGATCGAAACAGGATCACATGCAGCAGCAGCTGGTGGGTTTACAACGATTTGTCCTATGCCAAATACTCGTCCAGTACCTGATACTAAAGAGCAACTAGAATGGCTACAAAATCGAATTGAGGAAACGGCTATTGTTCGTGTGCTGCCATATGCCGCCATTACAACGAGACAGCTTGGTAGAGAATTAACGGATTTTTCTGCTTTAAAAGAATCAGGGGCGTTTGCGTTTACAGATGATGGAGTAGGTGTTCAATCTGCTGATATGATGCTTCAAGCGATGCAAAAAGCAGCAGAATTAAATATGGCTGTTGTTGCCCATTGTGAAGAAAATACGTTAATTCATGGTGGTGCTGTACATGAAGGGGGTTATTCAAAGGAAAAAGGGTTAAAAGGAATTCCCTCTGTTTGTGAATCTGTACATATTGCCCGAGATGTCCTGTTAGCTGAAGCAGCAGGTGCTCATTATCACGTATGTCATATTAGCACGAAGGAGTCGGTTCGAGTCGTACGTGATGCTAAAAAAGCTGGAATTCGTGTGACGGCTGAAGTAACACCACATCATCTATTGCTTTGTGATGAGGATATAGAAGGTGTTGATCCTAACTATAAAATGAATCCGCCTCTTCGAGGAAAAGAAGATCGTGAAGCGTTGTGGGAAGGGTTATTAGATGGAACGATTGATTTTATCGCAACAGATCATGCACCGCACTCAGCCGAAGAGAAATCGGAAGGAATCGAGAAAGCGCCGTTTGGTATTGTTGGGTTAGAAACAGCCTTTCCGCTCTTGTATACAAACTTTGTCCAAACAGGAAAGATTTCTTTGAAGCAATTAGTCGATTGGTTAACGATTAAACCAGCTGAAACGTTCCATTTACCATTCGGTACTCTTAAAGAAGGCTCACATGGAGATCTTACCGTTATTGATCTTGAAAAGGAAAAAGAAATTAGTGCGAAGGCTTTTCTATCAAAAGGGAAAAATACACCATTTTTAGGGTGGTCATGCACTGGATGGCCTGAATATACATTTGTAGGTGGAAAACTTGTATTTGCGAAAGGAAAGGTGACCTCATGAAACGTCAATTGATTTTGGAAGATGGATCTGTATTTGTAGGCGAAGGCTTTGGATCAGCGAAAGAATTAAGTGGAGAAGTTGTATTTAATACAGGAATGACTGGGTATCAAGAGATCTTATCTGATCCGTCTTATTGTGCGCAGATTGTGACGATGACGTATCCTCTTATCGGGAATTATGGTATTAATCGGGATGATTTTGAATCGATTACGCCTTCCATTAATGGATTGATTGTGAAGGAATATGAACCTGAGCCAAGTCATTGCCATGAAGAAGAGCCTTTGCATGAATTATTAACAGCAAAGGATATTCCTGGCCTGGCAGGGATTGATACACGTAAGTTAACTCGTTTAATAAGAGAGCATGGAACACTAAAAGGAAGAATTTGTTCAATGGAAGTGGATGTATCCTCTGTTATCAATGAGTTAAAGGCTGCTGCCTTCCCTCATGATCAAGTTGAACGTGTTTCTACAAAAGATCCCTATCATGCTCCAGGTAGAGGAAACCGTGTTGTATTAGTTGATTTTGGAATGAAGCATGGTATTTTACAAGAGCTAATCGCTCGTCAATGTGATGTCGTAGTTGTACCGTATAACACAACAGCAGAAGAAATCATTCGTTTAGGTGCAGATGGTGTGATGCTAAGTAACGGTCCTGGAAATCCAGTCGACGTGCCAGAAGCGATTGAAATGATTAAAGAGTTAATTGGAAACGTACCGATCTTTGGTATTTGTTTGGGGCATCAGCTATTGGCACTCGCAGGTGGTGCTACAACGAGCAAATTGCGATTTGGACATAGAGGCTCGAACCATCCAGTTCGAGATTTAGAAACAGGGAAAATCGCCATTACTGCTCAAAATCACGGTTTTACGGTAGATGTTGAATCATTACAAGGAACATCATTACAGTTAACTCATGTAGCAGTTAATGACGGGACAGTAGAAGGAATTAGAGTGAAAAATACGCCGGCATTTAGTGTGCAGTATCACCCAGAGGCTTCACCAGGACCGCATGATGCAAATGATTTATTCGATCAATTTATTTCAATGATGGAAACAGCCAAGAAACGTTCGTTACACGTCTAGTAGGGGGAGAGGACATAAATGGGAAAACGTAAAGATATTCATAAGATACTTGTTATTGGTTCAGGTCCAATTGTTATTGGACAAGCTGCAGAGTTTGATTACGCTGGTACACAAGCTTGTCAAGCATTGAAAGAAGAAGGGTATGAAGTCGTTTTAATTAATTCAAACCCTGCAACGATTATGACTGATACAACGATGGCTGATCGTGTTTACATTGAGCCAATCACGCTAGAATTTGTGAGTAAAATCATTCGTAAAGAGCGACCAGATGGTATCGTTGCAACATTAGGTGGACAAACAGGCTTAAATATGGCAATGGAGTTAGAAGAATCAGGTATTCTTGAACGCTATCAAATTGAATTACTTGGAACTGATCTTGAAGCCATTAAACAAGCTGAGGATCGTGACTTATTTAGAAGTTTAATGCATGAATTAAATCAGCCAGTTCCAGAAAGTGAAATTGTTCATAACCTTGATGAAGCCTTTGCGTTTGTTGAAGAGGTTGGTTATCCAGTAATTATTCGTCCTGCTTATACGTTAGGTGGAACGGGCGGTGGAATTGCACATGACGAGAAGGAATTCAAAGAATTTGTTTCAAGTGGATTGAAATATAGTCCTGTGACACAATGTTTAGTGGAAAAAAGTATTGCTGGGTTTAAAGAAGTTGAATATGAAGTGATGCGTGATGCTAGCGATAATGCCATTGTTGTATGTAACATGGAAAATATTGATCCAGTAGGTGTTCATACAGGAGATTCGATTGTTGTCGCACCGAGCCAAACGTTGACGGATCGTGATTACCAGCGTTTACGTAATGCATCATTAACGATTATTCGTGCACTTGGAATTGAAGGTGGATGTAATGTTCAATTCGCTCATGACGCACATAGTGACCAATACTATATTATTGAAGTCAACCCCAGGGTCAGCCGTTCATCGGCACTAGCATCAAAAGCAACTGGCTATCCAATTGCGAAGATGGCAGCGAAAATTGCTGTAGGTTATAGCCTTGATGAATTAATGAATCCTATTACAGGAAAGACATATGCAAGCTTTGAGCCTGCACTTGATTATGTTGTATCGAAAATTCCGCGCTGGCCATTTGATAAATTCGATTCAGCAAACCGCTCATTAGGAACACAAATGAAAGCAACAGGAGAAGTAATGGCAATTGGGCGTAACTTAGAAGAGTCGCTACTGAAGGCAGTGCGTTCGTTAGAAGCAGGCTATGATCATTTGTTTGATAAAAAAATCACGACGATTTCATCTCATGAATTATTAGAACGAATTCCTAAAGCGGACGATGAACGGTTATTTATTTTAGCTGAGCTATTAAGAAGAGGTGAAACGGTCCAAACGCTTTGTGATTTGACCAAAATTGATCGCTTCTTTATGCAAAAGCTTCATCGAATCATTCAGATTGAAATAAAGCTAAAAGATTCAAAAAATGATGTTGACGTATTGAAGCATGCTAAAGAAAAAGGCTTCTCTGATATAGCGATTGCTCGTCTATGGGATCAAGAGGAAAAAGAGGTGTATGATTTCCGTCAAAAGAACAAGGTTGTTCCTGTATATAAAATGGTCGATACGTGCGCTGCGGAGTTTGAATCGGCTACACCTTATTTTTATGGAACCTATGAAGAAGAAAATGAATCTGTACGTACAGACAAAAAGAGTATTCTCGTATTAGGGTCAGGACCGATTCGTATTGGACAAGGTATTGAATTTGATTATGCGACTGTTCATACTGTTTGGGCGATTAAAGAAGCTGGATATGAAGCGATTATTATGAATAATAACCCCGAAACGGTATCGACAGATTTTAGCACTTCAGATAAATTATATTTTGAGCCATTGACCGTAGAAGACGTGATGCATGTCTATGAACAGGAGAAGCCTGAAGGTGTTATTGTTCAATTTGGTGGTCAAACGGCAATTAACTTAGCTGCTGATTTAGAAGAGCGTGGCGTACCAATTATCGGGACATCACTAGAAAGTATGGATCGTGCTGAGGATCGTGATAAATTCGAACAAACATTGCTATCGCTTGATATACCGCAACCACTTGGTCGTACAGCAACTTCGGTTGAGGGGGCAGTTGAAATTGCGACTGAAATTGGTTATCCAGTTCTTGTTCGTCCTTCATACGTTTTAGGTGGTCGAGCTATGGAGATTGTTTATAAAGAAGAAGAATTATTAAATTACATGACAAATGCAGTTAATGTTAATCCAAAGCATCCGGTTCTTGTCGATCGTTATTTAACTGGGAAAGAGCTTGAAGTAGATGCCATTTCGGATGGGGAAAATGTCTTTATTCCAGGAATAATGGAGCATATTGAGCGTGCAGGAGTACACTCAGGAGATTCAATTGCTGTTTATCCACCACAAACCGTTCCTGAACATTTAAAACAAAAATTAATTGACCGAACTATCTCTATTGCAAGAGGACTAAAGATTATCGGCTTGTTAAATATTCAATTTGTTTGGCATCAAGATGAAGTGTATGTACTTGAAGTGAATCCACGTTCAAGTCGCACGGTTCCATTTTTAAGTAAAATTACCGGAGTACCGATGGCGAATATTGCAACAAAAGCAATGCTTGGTAAGTCGCTACCTGAGCTTGGTTATGAAACTGGATACCAGGAAGAGGCCAAGGAAGTATCGGTAAAGGTTCCTGTCTTTTCATTTGCTAAGCTAAGAAGAGTTGATATTACACTTGGTCCAGAGATGAAATCGACTGGAGAAGTTATGGGTAGAGATCATACGCTAGAGAAGGCTTTGTATAAAGGCTTAGTTGCTTCTGGTATGCAAATTCCGACGCACGGATCTGTTCTGTTTACAGTTGCGGATAAAGACAAAGAAGAAGCCTTAGCGCTTGTAGAGCGTTTCCATGGATTAGGATTTGATATTATGGCAACGGCGGGTACAGCACAATTTATTCAAGAAGCGCATATTCCTGTCACAATCGTTAATAAGATTGGTGAGGAAAAGCCACATTTATTAGATGTGATTCAACAAGGACAAGCACAATTTGTGATTAATACATTAACGAGAGGAAAGCAGCCGGCTCGAGATGGCTTCCGTATTCGACGTGAAGCCGTTGAGAATGGTGTCGTATGTTTGACATCAATGGATACAGCAGAGGCACTGTTAAGAGTTCTTGAATCGATCACATTTTCTTCGGAGCATATGCCAGAGTTGAAGCTATAGAAAAGGAGTGGGGGGACCTATGATGAAGAAAGAAATTGTAACAGTTCAATCGCAACGACCGTTAACATCTAATGTATATGAATTGGTTTGTAGTGGTTCGCTTGTAAATGAAATGACAACACCTGGGCAATTTCTTCACTTGCGAGTAAGCAGTAGTGATGACCTGCTTTTAAGACGTCCAATCAGTATTTGTGATGTTGACCTGGATGCAGAAACGGTCAAGATGCTTTATCGAGTAGAAGGAAGTGGAACGAAACGATTGTCAGAAAAAAAATTAGGCGATTCGCTTGATATTTTAGGACCATTAGGTCGCGGTTTTCCAATTGAGGACATTAAGCCGAATGAAACGGCTGTCCTCGTTGGAGGTGGAATAGGAGTCCCTCCTCTCTATTATTTATCTAAGCAGCTAAAGAAAAAGGGTGTGAATGTCGTTCACATTCTCGGCTTTCAATCAAACGGTGATGTTTTCTATGAAGAGGAATTTAGTCAATTAGGAGATACGTATGTAGCAACGGCTGATGGTACGTATGGAACATCAGGCTTTGTAACAGATGTTTTACAAAATGAAGAGATACGGTTTGACTATATGTATTCATGTGGCCCAACACCGATGTTAAAGGCATTATCTGATCGTTATGCGGATCAAAAGCTCTATATCTCTCTTGAAGAACGGATGGGCTGTGGTGTCGGAGCCTGCTTTGCCTGTGTTTGTCATGTCGTAGGAGATGAATCAGGCACGAGCTATCGAAAAGTTTGTACTGATGGCCCTGTCTTTCCAGTAGGGGAGGTTGTATTATGAACCGATTAAAGGTCGAATTACCAGGATTATCATTGAAAAATCCAATTATGCCTGCTTCTGGCTGCTTTGGCTTTGGAAAGGAATATGCCTCTTTTTACGATTTGAGCGAATTAGGGGCGATTGCAATCAAAGCGACAACGGCTGAATCACGATTTGGAAATGCGACACCGCGGGTAGCAGAAACGACTGCTGGTATGTTAAATGCCATCGGTTTACAAAACCCTGGGCTTGAGGGGGTTATGGCTAACGAGTTACCTTGGTTAGAACGATATGATGTTCCGATTGTAGCTAATGTTGCTGGGACTGAAATTGATGATTATGTAGCAACAACAGCGAAGCTTTCTACAGCTCCTAACGTACAAGCGATCGAATTAAATATTTCCTGCCCAAATGTAAAGCAAGGTGGAATCGCTTTTGGTACGATTCCTGAAGTGGCTGCACAGTTAACAAAGGAAGTCAAAGCGGTGTCTGAAGTTCCTGTTTATGTGAAATTATCTCCAAATGTAGCGGATATTGTTGAAATAGCCCGTGCTGTTGAGCAGGCTGGTGCGGACGGGTTATCGATGATTAATACACTATTAGGAAGTCGGATTGATATTCGTCGTCGAAAGCCGATTTTGTCGAACCTTTATGGAGGTCTGTCGGGTCCAGCCATTAAGCCAGTAGCGATCCGTATGATCCATCAAGTGAGCCAAGCTGTAGCTATTCCGATTATTGGTATGGGTGGGATTCAAACAGCAGAGGATGTTGTTGAGTTTATGCTTGCTGGTGCTAGTGCGGTAGCGATTGGAACGGCAAACTTTACAGACCCTTATATTTGTCCGACTCTTATAGGAGAACTCCCAGCTTTACTAGATGAATTAGAGGTAAATGAGATTCATGAATTAATCGGAGGGAGTTGGAAAGAATGACACGTCCATTTATTATTGCATTAGACCTAGACAATCGTGCAAAGAGATTAGAGCTACTACGTTCATTTAATCGTGAGTCTTTATTTGTTAAGGTAGGAATGGAACTATTTTATCGTGAAGGGCTGCAAGTGATCGAAGAATTAAAGCAGGCAGGGCATCGTATTTTCTTGGATTTAAAGCTTCATGATATTCCTAATACCGTTCAACGGACAATGAAGGAATTAGCTGCGCTTGATGTTGATATCGTCAATGTACATGCAGCAGGTGGCCAAAGAATGATGGAAGGTGCTGTTGAAGGGCTTGAAGCGGGAACTTCAGCTGGTAGAAAACGCCCAGTTTTGATTGCAGTAACGCAACTAACGAGCACAGATGAAGATACAATGCAGAAGCAACTTTTAATTGAAAAGCCACTGACTGAAGTGGTGCAAGCCTATGCGCAACTAGCTAAGAAGAGTGGTGTAGATGGAGTCGTATGCTCGGCTCAAGAAGTACCGTTCATTCAAGAAGCGTGTGGAGAGACCTTTTATACAGTGTGTCCAGGTATTAGACGTGCCGAAGATGAGAAGGGTGATCAAAAACGAGTTGTTACTCCACAAAAAGCAAGAGAGCTTGGGAGCTGGGGAATTGTGGTCGGTAGAAGTATTACGACCGCAGATGATCCCTTTTCTGTATATAAAATAATGAAGCAACAATGGGAGGGCTTGAAGTGAAAGAAAGTATTGCTAAGCATTTATTAACGATCGAAGCGGTTCATTTGCAGCCGAATGAGCCTTTTACATGGACATCGGGTATTAAATCACCAATTTATTGTGATAATCGATTAACACTTTCTTTTCCTTCTGTTAGAAAAGATATTATTAAAGGCTTTGTCGAGTTATATAACGAGCATATTAAAAAGGCAGATGTGATTGCGGGTACAGCTACTGCAGGTATTCCTCATGCTGCTCTTTTAGCAGATGCTCTTGAGCTACCAATGGCCTATGTACGAGGTAGTGCAAAAGGTCATGGAAAGCAAAATCAAATTGAGGGCAAGGTAGAACGTGGGCAGAAGGTTGTCCTAGTTGAAGACTTAATCTCTACAGGTGGCAGTGTCGTTAAAGCGGCTGAAGCATTAAGGGAAGCTGGTGCTGAGGTTGTAGCTGTTTTAGCAATCTTTACATATGAATTCCAAAAAGCAGAAGTGACGATGCAAAACGCGAATATCCCTACTTATATTTTAACGAATTATTCGACATTGGTTGAGGTAGCTAGTCAAAATGGATACATTAAACAAGCCGATGTCGCTAAATTAAACAAATGGAGAAACAATCCTCAATCACTTGAATGGATGGGGCAATAACGATAGAAAACTGAAAAGCTATGAAGTTCAGTTAATCACTATGCAGCCTTTCGGCAAAGTCTCGCAAAAGCGATACAGTCGACTGGCTTTTTTTGTGATTTGAGAGTATAGCCATGATCATTCGTTTTTTTAATTCGCTCCCCCTTCCGCTTTTTTAACGAAAAAAAGAAAATAAGAGAAATAGTCTAAAAAGGCCTTTGAGAAATGAGACTCAAAGGCCTTTTATCTACAGTTTGAAGTTTCATAAAGCCGGTGAAATCTTACGATAAGTAAAATTTCACCTGCTTTTCATTTCAGAGGCGGGGGTTGTCCTAGCCTCGTTTTGTCTAGTCTGAATCGAAACCACAAAAGGTTTCATACTCGATTTTTTAGACTCACATTTTGTACGGTGGCTTTTCATCTCATTTTCTTAGTGAACGTACGAGATCTTCGTCTGGTGTAACAAATAATGTCGTTTGTTGTTCATAAATGACAAAGCCGGGCTTCGCTCCGTTAGGTTTTTTGACGTGACGAATTTTCGTATAGTCAACTGGGACGGAGCTTGATTGTCGAGCTTTACTAAAATAGGCTGCAACGGTTGCGGCCTCAAGTAATGCTTGTTGATCAGGTTCCGTACTTCTAATGACAACGTGTGATCCAGGAATATCTTTAGTATGTAACCAAATTTCATCTTGACGTGCAAATCGCATCGTCACATATTCATTTTGCTTATTATTCTTTCCAACATAGAAGTCAATGCCAGAAGTTGATCGATACGCTTCAATTTGTGGCTTCATTGCTTTTTTCTTCTTCTTTGATTGCTGCCTTCTCCTGATATAGCCTTCTTCAATTAATTCTTCTCTTATTTCCTCAATGTCTTTTGGCGATGCACTTTCCATTTGCTGAATGAGCTGTTCAAAATAAGCCATTTCTTCTTTGCTCTTCTCTATTTGCTCTTGCACGACTTTCACTGAGTTCTTTGCTTTGTTATAACGCTTAAAATAGGCTTGAGCATTTTCTGCTCCAGTCTTTTGCGGGTCAAGTTGAATTGTTATCGTTTGCCCGTCTTCATCGTAGTAGTCAACCACATCAATTGACTTGCTTCCTCGTGTAATCGCATGAATGTTGGCTGTAATGAGCTCACCGAGCTTTTGATATTGTTGTGCTTGATCAGCTTGAATTAACGTTTTTTCAAGCTTTTTGATTTTTTTCTTGTTTTTTTGCCACTCGTTTTTCATGAATCGTTCTAAATCATGAGCCTGTTGCTTCACTCGATCTCGTTCAGCTTTCCCGTAGAAAAAACGATCAAGAAGCTCACTTATCGATTCAAATCGTTTTCTTTCTCCTTGCATGTGTTTGAGGTGGATAAGCGAGAACGTTTCTTTTTCAGTTACTATCATTTCAGGCTCGTAGGAATGTGTCTTAAGCTTGGTTATTATATAAGAAAAAGCTTCGACGAGTGAATCCTTATTTACCATTGGCCCTGCTAGATGAATGATTTCTTTAGCTAGCTGAGGGGAGAGTCCTGCAAGCTTTTGAACGAGCTGATTGTCAAGCTTACCGGAATTGAAATCTAGTAATTGCAATAAGCGTTCTTCATCGATCATCAATGGGTTTTCTTTATTTTGTTCAGGTGGTCTACTATACAGCTGACCTGGAAGAATGGTTCGAATGCTGCTCTGTGATAGACCAATATGTTTAATACTGTCAAGAATCATCCCTGTTTCCGTATCAACTAAGCTAACATTACTATGGCGTCCCATAATTTCAATATAAAGCTTCTTTTGTGTCTCATCACCTATTTCGTCTTTATGTCGAATGGTAAAGACAATCACTCTCTCCATATCTAATTGTTCAATTTGTTCAACGACTGCTCCTTCTAAATGTTTCCGCAATAACATACAAAACATCGGTGGTTCTGCCGGGTTATCGTATTTTTCATTTGTCAAATGAATACGGGCGAAGCTAGCGTTAACAGAAATGAGTAATTGATAATTTTTGCGGTTCGCTCGTATCGTGAAAACTAATTCTGATTTATATGGTTGATGTATTTTTGATATGCGACCAGAGGTTAATTGTGAGCTTAATTCATGCGCCACCGCTCGTGTCATAAATCCATCGAATGACATGTTGTTCACCCTTTCTCTGTGCCAAGTAAAGATTCATCTATATTGTACATTTCTTTAGTATAGCATGTTTTGCGTGTCTACTAAATAAAATGGCTTGCATATGTTATGAATCGAAGCTAAGTGCTGGAGAAGGAGATGAACTAGAGATGGTGGAAGGGCATACATTAAATGAAAAAGAGTTCGTACGTTTTGTTCAGTCACCAATAAATAAAATGAAAGGTTCATGACGGTTAAAATTGCACATTGACCTTCATTTCGTTATAGTTAAATGAACACAACTAGGTCCATTTACGAGCAAGTTTCTTGTGAATGGACCTTTCATATCGTAATACTAATGAAGGAATATCGTTAAATGTCTTGTTGAATGTTGCTGTTTTCGTTAGAATATCAATTGGATGTGATCATATGAAAAGTATGACAGGATTCGGTTCTGCTCGAGTTGAATACGGAGAAGGCCAAATTGTCATTGAAACGAGATCGGTCAATCAACGTTTTTTTGATTGTCAGGTACGACTGTTTCAGTCAGCACCATCTCTTGAAGATGCAATTGCAAAAAAGGTTAAGAGTTTGATTATTCGTGGGAAAGTGGAGGTTTTTGTTCGAATAGAAGGTGAGATAAGAACAAGTCAAGAACTACAAGTAGACGAATTATTAGTTGATCAATATATAGCGACCTTTCATGAGATTCGAAAGAAAGAAACAAATTCGCTTCCATTAGATATTAATCGATTGCTCATGAATGAATCGTTAGTGCGTGTTGCCCATCAAGAGCAGTCGTTTTCTGACGAGTTTGAGCGCTGTGTTCTAAAAGGGGTTGATCAAGCATTACAATCATTATTGAAAATGAGGGGACAGGAAGGCAGCGCTCTGTTGCTTAATATTAAGCAAGAGATTAAACAAGTGACTAATCATTGTGAACATATTGCAGAAGTACTTCCTCGATTATTAGATGAATATAAAAGTCGTTTACACGCTCAAATCAATACGTTGGTTGCCAGTCATGAAATAGATGAGTCACGTATTTTGACGGAGGTAGCGTTGTTAGCTGATAAAGTTGATATAAGTGAGGAAATAGTTCGTTTAAAGACGCATATTCAGCAATTCCTTCGTTATTGCCAATTGAGCGAACCAATTGGGAGAAGATTGGATTTTTTAATTCAGGAAATGAATCGGGAAGTGAATACAATCGGTTCAAAGGCGAGTGATTCCTTTATAAGACAAGAAGTGGTTGAGATGAAAGGTCATCTAGAAAAGGTGAAAGAACAAGTACAAAATATAGAATAATCTAGAAATATTCAGCCATTTCGTATATAGTAAGAATAGTTTGGATAACAATGGAGGGGAAAAGAGCCTTTCCAAAAGTGGGGGTCTATATGAATATAAAATTAATTAACATCGGCTTTGGAAATATCGTTTCAGCAAATCGAATTATTTCGATCGTGAGTCCAGAGTCGGCACCAATCAAACGAATCATTCAAGATGCGCGCGACCGAAATATGTTAATTGATGCTACATATGGACGGCGCACACGTGCGGTAATTATTGCAGATAGTGATCACGTTATTCTAAGTGCGGTACAACCAGAAACAGTGGCACAACGTTTAACAACAAAAGAAGAAGGTTCCGAAGATTCTTAAGTAGGACAGGGTTACATAGATGTAGGAGGTACTCATGAGAAAAGAGAAAGGTCTTTTACTTGTATTGTCTGGGCCAGCTGGTGTTGGGAAAGGAACAGTATGTTCAGCTTTGCGCGAACAAGAAACTGATATTCAATATTCCGTTTCTGCAACAACGAGAGCTCCGCGTGATGGTGAAGTGAATGGCATTAACTATTTCTTTAAGTCAAGAGAAGAATTTAAAGAAATGATCGCACAAGATCGATTACTTGAATGGGCAGAATATGTCGGTAACTTTTATGGTACACCGATTGATTACGTTCAAGAAACGTTAAACAATGGTAAAGATATTATTTTAGAAATAGAAGTACAAGGAGCACTCAAGGTAAAGGAGCGGTTTCCTGAAGGTGTATTCATCTTTCTCATGCCACCTAGTTTAGCAGAATTACGCAATCGTATTGTCGGTCGTGGAACGGAGACAGTTGATGTCATTAATGAACGGATGAATGTTGCAAAAGAAGAAATTGATATGATGAAAAACTATGATTATGTTGTGGAAAATGACCAAGTGGAGCTTGCGGTCGAGCGTATTAAGTCTATAGTCATCGCTGAACATTGTAAAAGAGAACGATTAATTGAAAAATACAAGGAACTTGTGGAGGTAAATTAATGCTATATCCATCGATTGATTCATTGCTAGAAAAATTGGATTCGAAATATACACTTGTAACCGTATCATCTAAACGTGCTAGAGAAATTCGTGAAAATGAAAAACGTACTCCCCTTGTTGAAAGACCCGTATCTTATAAGCCTGTAGGTGTTGCATTAGAAGAGATTGTACATGATCACTTACGTTATGAACGCGTAGAAGCGATCAGAGAAGAATACGGTAAGCATATTTAAACGGGATTAGAAGGTGTCTCATAAGGTTCCAAACCTTTGAGACACCTCATTTTCATTTAAGAGACAAAAAAGCTTCTGGTAGAAGAGAGATTTTTTAAGGAGTGAAACAAAAATGAAGGGGAAGAATGTCGTTATAGCAGTTACAGGAGGAATTGCATCTTATAAAGCTGCAAACTTAACGAGTCAGCTCGTACAAAAAGGTGCAAATGTGAAAGTGATGATGACTGAATCTGCACAAAAATTTGTAACACCCTTAACCTTTCAGGCATTATCGCGTGGACCTGTTTATGTCGATACATTTACTGAACCAGAGCCTGAGAAAATAGCTCATATTGATGTGGCCGATTGGGCAGATGTGATCATTATCGCTCCTGCGACAGCTAATATCATTGCTAAGCTCGCTCAAGGAATGGCTGATGATTTCGTGACGACAAGCCTCCTTGCAACAAAGGCAGAAGTTTATATCGCGCCTGCCATGAACGTTCACATGTATGAACACCCGGCGGTTCAGCGTAATATGGCTATATTGCGACAGGATGGCTTTTCATTTATTGAAGGAGAAGAAGGGTATCTTGCCTGTGGTTGGGTTGGAAAAGGACGAATGGCAGAGGCTGAAGTGATTTTGGATATAGTAGACAAGCATTTCAATCGCTCACAATTATTACTAGGCAAGAAAGTCGTTATTACTGCTGGTCCGACACAAGAAAAAATTGACCCTGTGCGTTACTTTACCAATCATTCCTCGGGGAAAATGGGCTATGCACTAGCTGAGGCTGCGAAACAATTAGGTGCTGAAGTAACTCTAATTTCCGGTCCGACCTCTTTAGAACATCCTACTGGAGTAAATGTCGTTGCAATTACGTCGGCAGAGGAAATGTATCATGCTGTTGATGAGGCTTTTACACAGTCAGATATACTTATTAAAGCAGCGGCAGTGGCTGATTATACACCGAAAAACGTATACGACCAAAAAAGAAAGAAACAACAAGGTGAATGGTCCATTGAAATGGAACGTACCGTTGATATTCTCCAAACGATCTCTACAAAGAAAACACCTTCGCAAGTTATCGTTGGTTTTGCTGCGGAATCAGAAAAGGTAGTTGAGTATGCGAAAAAGAAGCTTGAAAAAAAGAACCTAGATTTAATCGTAGCTAATAATATTAGTGAAGTAGGGTCTGGGTTTAAAGGCGATACAAACCAAATTACAATTATTCATCGAAATGGTGAAATGAAACCATTTCCAATGCTTTCGAAACAGGAAGCTGCTTTTCGTATTTTAGAAGAGACAATGCTGTATATGAAGAAGGTGCACTAAGATGTATGCACAAGTCATTGTTGATGTTCCATCTGCTCAAACTGATCGTCAGTTTGATTATGAAATTCCTGATAATTGGAAAAGTATCGTTCAACCAGGTATGCGTGTTGTCGTACCATTTGGCCCTAGAAAAATACAAGGTTTCGTTATGTCTATTTCTGAGCAATCGTCGTATGAGCAAACGAAAGCCATTGCTGATTTATTAGATGCTGAACCGATTCTAGCAGAAGAGTTTCTTCAGCTAGGTAACTGGTTAGCTGAAGAAACTCTAAGCTTTAAAGTTTCTGCTTATCAATTGATGATTCCTGCTGCTTTAAGGACAAAGGTGAAAAAACAACTAAAAGCAAATGAAATAGAAAGCCTCCCTACTCATCTAAAGAGTTTGTTTGATCAAGGAAAGGTTTATCAATGGGATGAGCTAATAAAAGAAGGGGCTTCAGTTTTATCTGATGTACAAGCGGAGGTTAAAAAGGGCACGTTAGAAGTAGAGTATGTTGTCATTGAGAAAGGTAAAACGAAAACGCAACGTTTAGTTCAGCTTAACATGTCATTAGACCAAGCTTTATCGTTGTTAACGAAACGTGCCAATAAGCAAATAGAGCTTGTCCATATTTTAAGTAAACAGCCAGGTCCTATTTCAATTCAAGCCTTAGTAGAAGAAGGACAAACGACACGTGCTTCAATAAAGCCTTTACGTGAAAAAGGTATTATTAAGGAAGTTGATCAAGAGGTTTATCGAGATCCCTTATCTGGCCTACAATTTGAACGAACAGATCCATTAAAATTGACGAATCAGCAGCAACAGGTTGTAGATCAAGTGAATCCTTGTATCAAAAAAGAAGAGCATGATGTTTTTTTATTACACGGTGTGACTGGTAGTGGTAAGACGGAAGTGTATTTACAAGTTATTCAACAAGCGCTAAATCTTCAAAAAGAGGCGATTATGCTTGTACCAGAAATTTCGTTAACGCCACAAATGGTGAATCGTTTTAAAGGTCGTTTTGGTTCAGAAGTAGCCGTTTTACATTCTGGCTTATCAATGGGAGAGAAGTATGATGAATGGCGAAAAATTAAACGAAAAGAAGTGAAAGTTGTTGTCGGTGCTCGCTCGGCGATATTTGCTCCGTTTGATCGTTTAGGTATGATCATTATTGACGAAGAGCATGAAACAAGCTATAAGCAAGAAGAGAATCCACGATATCATGCTCGTGATGTTGCTATATGGCGTGCGCAATATCATCAATGCCCTGTTATATTAGGTAGTGCTACTCCATTGCTTGAAACGTATGCCAGGGCGAAAAAAGAAGTCTATCAGCTATTAACGTTGGATGAACGAGTTCAGAATCGGAAAATGCCAGAAGTACATATAGTTGATATGAGAGAGGAGCTTCGAGAGGGTAATCGTTCAATGTTCTCCTCAGTCCTATTTGAAAAATTAAAAGATCGGGTAGCTAAAGGAGAACAAAGCGTGCTTTTCTTAAATCGAAGGGGGCATTCTACGTTTGTTATGTGTCGAGATTGCGGATATGTTGCCACATGTGAATCTTGCGATATTTCACTTACGTATCATCGTAGTCAAAACCGGTTAAAATGCCATTATTGTGGCCATGAAGAATCTATGCCACGTACGTGCAAATCATGTGGAAGTGAGCATATTCGCTTCTTTGGTTCAGGTACCCAAAAGGTTGAAGAAGAATTGACTCGTGTATTACCAGAAGCGAGAGTGATTCGCATGGATGTTGATACGACACGTCGCAAGGGATCACACGAACGGCTATTATCAGCATTTGAAAAAAAGCAAGCTGATATCTTACTTGGGACACAGATGATTGCGAAAGGTCTAGATTTTCCAGCTATTACGTTAGTCGGTGTATTAGCAGCGGATTCAATGCTTCACATTCCTGATTTTCGTTCTGCAGAAAGAACCTTTCAATTACTAGAACAAGTTAGTGGACGTGCAGGCCGCCATGAGCTCTCTGGCGAAGTTGTCATACAATCGTATTCACCAGAACATTATAGCATTGATCTCGTTAAAGCGCATGATTATCAAGCTTTTTTTCAAACAGAAATGAACCAAAGAAAGTTTGGACAGTATCCTCCTTATGTGTATATGACTCTTATTACGATATCTCACCAAGAGCTAATGAAGGTGATAGACGTTTCTGAAACCGTGGTTGCCTTTTTAAGAAGAGAACTATCAACAGAAACAACCGTGTTAGGACCTGTTTCTTCGCCATTAGCACGTATAAAGGATAGATATCGTTATCAATGCATGATAAAATACAAAAACGAACCAAAGCTAAGAAAAGTGTTAATTGAAATTAGAGAGCATTATCAGCGTGAGTTAAATAAAGGCTTACAGCTCACTATTGATCTTCAACCCTATTTATTTACATAAAAGATCGTTATTGAAGAAAGAAGGCGGTTAAAAAATGAAAATAGTATTTATGGGGACGCCGGATTTTGCGGTTCCCGTATTACGTTCGTTAGTGGAGTCAAATAATGAAGTGGTCGCAGTCGTTACGCAACCAGATCGTCCAGTAGGGCGAAAAAAGGTACTAACTCCACCTCCTGTTAAAGTCGAAGCACTTGCACATGAAATTTCTGTTTTACAGCCAGAAAAGATAAAGGATACGACTGAAGTGGAAAGGGTGCTTGAATTTGAACCAGATTTAATTGTAACGGCGGCATTTGGTCAAATTTTGCCGAAAGAATTACTGGAATACCCAACGTTAGGCTGTATTAATGTACATGCTTCGTTATTGCCGAGATATCGAGGAGGTGCTCCGATTCATCAAGCGATCATCGATGGTGAAAAAGAAGCAGGAGTAACAATTATGTACATGGTTGAAAAGTTAGATGCAGGAGATATGCTTTCTTATGTGAAGGTTCCGATTGAAGAGCATGACCATGTTGGGACATTACATGATAAGTTAAGTAATGAGGGGGCAAGGCTTCTCCTTTCAACCATTCCTAATATCGTTAGTGGAAAGGCTAAAGCGATCCCACAAGATGAATCTCAAGTCACTTTTGCCCATAACATTACAAGAGAGATGGAGAAGATTAATTGGGAGCAAACAGGTGAAGAAATCTATAATCACATTAGAGGTCTTCATCCATGGCCAGTTGCATATACAAAGTTAAATGATAAAGGTCTTAAAGTGTGGTGGGGAGAAAAGGTTTCAAAAGAAGGAACGTTTGAACCAGGTGTCATTGAAAGAATTGAGGAAGATGGAATTATTGTTGCTACTGGAAATACGACTTCTATTAAAATAACTGATTTACAACCAGCTGGTAAGAAGAGGATGGATGGTTCATCATTTATCCGAGGTGCGGGGGCATCTCTTACAGTTGGAATGAGGGTTGGAGATGAGTAAGCTCGTACGTGAAGTAGCACTAGATGCTTTATTACAAGTGGAAGAGAATCAAGCTTACAGTAACTTGTTATTAAATCAAAAAATTAAACAAAATAATTTTTCAAAACAGGATGTAGGTTTGATGACAGAAATGGTTTATGGAACTGTTCAACGGAAAAATACATTGGATTATTATTTAACACCCTATGTAAAAAATGGATTTGAATCGATTGAACAATGGGTTCACGTTCTATTACGTTTATCAATTTATCAAATGGTATTTTTAGATCGTGTACCTGATAGAGCTGTTATCCATGAAGCGGTTACGATCGCCTCGAAACGAGGTCATCAAGGGATTAGTGGAATGGTGAACGGTATTTTACGTTCCTTTCAACGTCAGGGGCCACCTAGTTTTCATTCTATAAAAAACAAGAAAAAAGCTATGGCACTTGAGTTAAGCTTTCCAAAATGGCTCATTTCGAGATGGATTGAGCAATATGGCGAAGAAGAAACGATGAAAATCTGTCAAATGAGTCATCACCCCCCCGCAGTCTCGGTTCGTGTAAACCGAATGAAAACAACTGTAGCAGGCGCTATAGAAGCACTGCAAAACGAAGGGGTTGTAGTGGAAAGAGGGTATTTATCTGAAGACGGACTAATTATAAAGGCTGGACATGTTCTCACTACAAATGCTTATCGAAATGGTCTGCTTACGGTTCAGGACGAAAGCTCAATGCTCGTTGCAAAAGCACTTGATGTGAAAGAAGGCATGGAAATTATCGATGCTTGTGCAGCCCCAGGTGGAAAAACGACTCATATTGCAGAAATGATGAATAACGTCGGTCGTTTGTACTCTTTTGATCTACATGAGCATAAGATTTCTCTTATTCGTGAACAAACTGCTCGTCTTGGCTTAACGAATGTTAAGGCAGTCGCCTTTGATGCAAGAAAGCTTGATGACTATGTCGGAGAGAAGCAATTTGATCGTGTACTAGTAGACGCACCGTGCTCAGGTTTTGGAGTGATTCGTCGCAAGCCTGATATTAAATGGAACAAAAAACCTTCAGATATTGAAGCGATTCAGACCGTTCAAATGGAATTGCTATCTTCGTTAAGTAAGCATGTGAAAAAAGGTGGAAAAATCCTTTACAGTACATGTACAATTGATAAAGAGGAAAATGAAGGAACAGTCGAGAATTTCTTAAAGAATCATTCCGAGTTTCAGTTAGATCATTCATTAACAGCAAGGTTACCTGAGAAGCTTAGTGAAATTGGACGCTTTAAGGCAGGGATGGTTACCATTTTGCCTCAGGATTTCGAAACAGATGGTTTTTTTATTGCTTGTTTTGAAAAAAGGTGAAAGATTGAACAAATACAATTCGGGTGATTGAGAGATGAGAAGAGGTGATTAGGAGATGGAGTTTGCATTTCAAACAGATTCTGGAATGGTGCGGCCACATAATGAAGATAGTGGCGGTATTTTTAAAAATAACGTTGGTATTCTGGCCATTGTAGCTGATGGTATGGGTGGGCACCAAGCAGGAGATGTGGCTAGCTCAATGACTACAGAATATTTTCGTTCTCTTTGGGAGCAAAAAGAAGAAAGAATGACGATTGATGAATCAGAAAAATGGCTAATCGATCATTTTAACAAGATAAACGAAAAGCTTTTTCAACATGCCAATGAACATGAAGAATGTAAAGGCATGGGAACGACATTGGTGGTTGCAATATGTACAAATGAATATGTATCGATTGCTCATATCGGTGATAGTCGTGCCTATGTCCAAAATCAAAATGGTTTTCAATTAAAGACAAATGATCACTCACTCGTACAGGAGCTTGTAAATACTGGTCAAATTTCAGAAGAAGAAGCGGAGCATCATCCACGTAGGAATGTTATATTACGTGCACTAGGGACAGGTCTAGATATTAAAGTAGATGTATCTACATTTCAAGCTGATGAGAGTGATTATGTGTTTCTTTGTTCGGATGGATTAACCGATAAGTTATCTAAAGAGGATATTGCGGAACAATTACAAACGAATGATGAAATTCAACAGAAGGCTAACAATTTGATTCAACTTGCTAATGAACGTGGTGGCGAAGACAACATAACAGTTGCCATTATTTCAATGTCTTTAGTAAGGTCCGATGGGAGTTCGAGTTAATGAAAGGACAACGAATAAGTGGACGTTATCACATTCTTGAGATGATTGGTGGTGGAGGGATGGCAAATGTGTATAAAGCACATGATGTCATCCTTGATCGTGAAGTTGCTGTTAAAGTTCTGCAGCCACAATTTTCGAGTGATGAACAATTTATCCATCGTTTTCGAAGAGAAGCTCAAGCTGCCACAAGCTTGAACCATCCGAATATTGTCAATATTTATGATGTTGGTGAAGAGGGTGATACGTATTACATTGTGATGGAATATGTTGAAGGTCAAACGTTAAAAGAATTAATCCAAATGAAGGGAGCACTTGATGTCGAGGAAGCGGTTGGCTACATGGAACAAATGCTTTCCGCGCTCTCTCATTCTCATGCAAACCAACTTGTTCATCGTGATATTAAGCCCCATAATATTTTAGTTCGTCATGACGGACTTTTGAAGGTGACAGATTTCGGTATCGCACGTGCTATATCTGCGGCAACCATTACTCATACAAATTCAGTTATGGGTTCGGTTCAGTATTTATCGCCTGAGCAAGCACGTGGAGGTCAAGTAACGTTTAAATCTGATATTTATTCACTAGGTATTGTCTTTTATGAAATGGTAACTGGAAGGATTCCCTTTTCTGGAGACACAGCCGTTTCAATTGCGATTAAGCATTTGCAGCACGATACTCCTTCTATTAAAGATCTGAATGATCAGTTACCTCAAAGTATCGATAATATGATCAAAAGAGCGACGGAAAAAGATCCATTGAAGCGTTATGATTCGATTCAAGATATGGAGGAGGATCTATCTACTGTACTGCATCCTAGTAGATTAGAAGAAGAACCTTACAATCAAACAGTTGATGAAGAAGCGACAAAAGTGATTCCAGTTATTAAAGATGAGGATTTAGAAAAAACGATTGAGGCACCAGTCGAAAAAGAAATAGAACAAACGGAAGAAAAGACAACGACACCTCCTAATAAAAAGAAGAGAAAAAAAAATAAAAAACTAATGATCTTATTGACGGTATTTGCCATATTACTAGGGGCAGTTATTATTGCATTTACCGTGATTCCGCGTTTATTACACGTCAATGAAGTGGAAGTGCCTGATTTTACTGAAATCCCTTTTGAGGATGCAGAAGAGGAATTAATTGAATTAAAGTTAATAGCAGAACGAGAAGATGTGTTTCATGAATCAGTTCCAAATGAACACGTCGTTCGACAAAATCCATTGCCTGGCTCAATGGTAAAGGAGCAAGCACCTATTACACTGTTTGTTTCTTTAGGTCAAGAAGAAATGGAGATCGATGATTATGTTGGTACGAATATAGATCGTGCTGAAGCATTATTAGAAAGCCAAGGATTCACAGTTAATAGAGATACACGTGAAACAAATGAGGAAGAACCAGGAATCGTGCTAGAGCAAGACCCGAGTGGTGGGGAAATGGTAGTTCCAGCAGAAACGACGGTTACACTAACCTATAGTGTTGAAGCGCCAATTCGTTTACAAAACCTTGTGGGTCTAGAGGAGTCAGCTGTACAGGACTATTTTGCTGAGGTAGACCTGAATGGTGATTTCGTCGAAGAATATTCATCAGCGGTAGAAGAAGGCCGGGTCATTAGGCAGGATCCGGGTGCTTTCACGATGTTATCAAAAGGGGATTCTGTCACTGTCATCATTTCTCAAGGACCAGAACCAGAACCCGAGCCAGAAGAGGAACCATCAAAGTTCTTCTCACAAAATTACCGAATTGTAGTAGAAGATGAAAATGGAAATAACTCATACCGTATTAAAATTGTATATCGTGATGCTTCAACAAATGGAGAAGATCAAGTATATGTTGAAGAACAAATAAGTGAAACAGTGACCTACCGCATTCAATTGGAAGTCAGTTCATCATATCCCGGATCGTATGATGTATATGTAGACGAAGAGTTAGTTGAACAATCAGATGTATTTCATTTTGATGACTAAACATACTAAAAACGATTGCATTCGTGGGCTTTTAAGAACGTAGCTATTGAACATCCTGAAGGTAGTGATTTTGCCTTCGGGATCGTTCAAGACCAAAAATCATTTTGATTATTTTAAATTGGAGGTTATGAATGGCAGAGGGTAAGATTATTAAAGCCTTAAGTGGATATTACTATGTGAAAAATGAAGATGGTTTGTTTCAATGTCGAGCACGTGGGAATTTCAGAAAACGGAAAATCAAACCATTAGTAGGTGATGAAGTTCAGTTTGAAGCTGAAAATCGAACAGATGGTTATATATTAGACGTCTCTGAGCGAAAAAATGAATTAATTCGTCCTCCGATAGCAAATATTGATCAGGCTATCCTCGTTTTTTCTGCTTTAGAACCTGATTTCAGCTTACTACTATTGGATCGTTTTCTTGTTCATATTGAAGCGAATGCGATTAAACCTCTCCTTGTTATTAGCAAGGTTGACCTAGTAGATGATGAGCTACTTGCATCATTGCATACATATAAATCTTTATATGAGTCAATCGGCTATACAGTCCTTTTTGCATCTATGAATGAAAAAAGTGATATTAATGATCTAAAGCCTTTTTTAGAGGGGCAAATGAGTGTTGTTGCAGGTCAATCAGGTGTTGGGAAGTCGTCATTATTGAACGTTCTTGATCCAAATCTCGATATTGAAACGAATGAAATTTCTTCTCATTTAGGAAGAGGGAAGCATACAACTACACATGTTGAGCTATTGCCGATAGCCGATGGGTTAGTTGCTGATACTCCTGGATTTAGTTCTCTTGACTTTGTTGATATATTGCCTGAGGAGTTGTCGTTATATTTTCTTGAAATGAAAGAGCTGTCGACAGAATGTAAGTTCAGAGGGTGTACACATAGCTCTGAGCCACATTGTGCTGTGAAGAAAGCATATGAAAAAGGGGAGATTGCTCAATCGCGTTTTGAGCATTACCTACAGTTTTTAGATGAGATAAAAAATCAAAAAAAGAGGTATTGAAAGATATGGTAAAAATAGCACCTTCCATTTTATCAGCAGACTTTGCAAAGCTTGGTGAAGAAATTAAAGATGTAGAAAAAGGTGGGGCCGACTATATTCATGTTGATGTCATGGATGGTCATTTTGTTCCAAATATCACAATAGGACCTCTAGTCGTTGAAGCGATAAGACCTGTTACACATTTAACACTAGATGTCCATTTGATGATAGAGAATCCAGATAAGTATATTCCACTCTTTGCAAAAGCGGGAGCAGATATCATTTCTGTTCATGTAGAAGCTTGTCCTCACCTTCATCGTACGATTCATCATATAAAAGATTTAGGAATTAACGCAGGTGTCGTACTTAATCCTGCTACTCCTGTTTCAATGATAGAAACAATCATTGACGATGTTGACCTTGTATTACTTATGACCGTTAATCCGGGCTTCGGTGGTCAAACATTTATTCCTACTGTATTAAGTAAGATACAAGAAGTATATTCGCTCGCACAAGAAAGAGGACTGAATATTGATATTGAAGTAGATGGAGGTGTAAATGAAGAGACTGCGAAGCAATGCATAGAGGCTGGTGCGAACGTCCTAGTTGCAGGCTCATCTATTTACAATATGAATAATCGTAAACAAGCAATAGAAGTTTTAAGAGGTGAATAATTAAGAAAGGGCACTGAAAAAGTTTGTCTTCTAACTTTTTTGGTGCCCTTTTTGCAATGTGCGAAACCGTGGTGTAGTATCATAGAATCAGAATGTGTAAAATTTCAGAAGGAAGTGTGGGAGGAACCGAATGAAGCTAGAGGGACAGTTCAAAGGAGAGTGTTGGCTCGCTCGTTACTCGTATTTATGAAAGAACTCCACTTTCATAAAAACTTAAACCTGTTGTAACGGCTCCGCACAATGCTTATAAGAAAAGACCGCCACCACGGTTTTTCTTAGGTCACTTTTCAATAAGAATCATCATATATTGTGGATTGAGGGCATATGTTTAAAGGTGAAGGAATAAAGTCAAGTTTAATATGAAATGAATTTGAAAAAATGGGGAATAGAATCTTGTTCACGCATATAATTGAAAGAGGATAGGTCGTTCTATTGGTCAAAATGATTCGAGTCATTCTTGATCAAGCCCAACTGTATCGTAAGCAGTTTCACCTTTAGCGATCAGCAACAACCTTATTCATTTGGTTACTTATGTTGAGGAGGAGGAGCTATGAAATTTTACACGATTAAGCTACCAAAATTTTTAGGCGGTATTGTCAAAGCGGTATTGAATTCATTTAAAAAAGGATAATGAAAAGAGGGTGTTTCACAAGTTCTACATAGAACATGGAAACACCCTCTGTGTAAGGGGCTTATAAAGCCTTACACACGTTGTACTTTACCTGATTTAAGTGCGCGAGCAGATACGTAAACACGTTTTGGCTTACCATCTACAAGAATACGAACCTTTTGTACATTTGCACCCCAACGACGCTTTGTTTTATTCAGAGCGTGAGAACGCTTATTGCCACTACGTGCTTGCTTACCAGTAATATAACATTTACGTGCCATCATATGCACCTCCTTATTTCCGATGCGAAACGCTCAATTTCATACTTAGATATAGTAGCATAGCACATGGTTGATTGCAATAACTTACTGAAAACTTTATCAAGTAATCTTGCTTGACAGTTCAAATCTGAGATTTGCTTTTAAAATGAAGGATTGTATAGTAAAATAACATTACTAAGGGATGTTAAGGAATGAGGAGGTTGGATCAATGACAATTGAAATGAAAACTCAACTAGGAATTGTGGATATATCAAAAGATGTTGTTGCGACCATTGCAGGTGGTGCGGCCATTGATTGCTACGGCATTGTTGGAATGGCATCGCAAAAACAATTGAAGGATGGGTTATCTGATTTACTAGGTAAAGAAAATTTCAGGCGCGGAGTAGTCATTCGTGAAGAAATGGAGCAAATCCATATTGATATGTATATTATTGTGAGCTATGGAACGAAAATATCAGAGGTGGCTTATAATGTACAGACGAAAGTAAAGTACCAATTAGATCAAATGTTAGGGCTAGATGTAGATTCTGTGAACATTTTTGTTCAAGGAGTCCACGTCACGAACCCATAAGATGTAAGGAGGAAATGTTCGTGGCAATGAAGCGAATTGAAGGGAATAAGCTTGCTCAAATGTTTATAGAAGGTGCAGCAAATTTAACAAACCATGTTAAGGTTGTGGATGCATTAAATGTATTCCCTGTGCCAGATGGGGATACAGGGACCAATATGAATCTTTCTATCACTTCAGGTGTGAAAGAAGTAAAGCAGCAACTACATGGAAATGCCAGTCAAGTTGCCTCTGCTTTTGCAAAAGGCTTGCTAATGGGTGCAAGAGGGAACTCAGGTGTTATTTTGTCACAGTTATTTCGTGGGTTTTCAAAAGAACTCGAAGGGAAACAGACTGTCACTTCTGAAGG
Organism: Halalkalibacter sp. AB-rgal2; assembly: GCF_041821005.1. Classification (NCBI taxonomy): domain Bacteria; kingdom Bacillati; phylum Bacillota; class Bacilli; order Caryophanales; family Bacillaceae; genus Halalkalibacter; species Halalkalibacter sp. AB-rgal2. The sequence continues at coordinate 134,703 of NZ_JBGUAV010000004.1, read as the reverse complement.
TTTTGCGATGGCGCTCCAGCATGGTGTCGAAACGGCATATAAGGCAGTAATGAAACCAGTGGAAGGTACCATTTTGACAGTTGCAAAGGATGCAGCGAAGGTAGCTGAGAAGGTTTCACAAAAGGATGATAACCTCATTCATGTGATGGAGGCTACATTGGAAGAAGCTAATCGATCATTAAAGAGGACTCCTGATCTATTACCTGTTTTAAAAGAGGTTGGCGTAGTTGATTCTGGTGGACAAGGGTTAGTATACATTTATGAAGGTTTTTTAGCTGTGTTAAAAGGAGAAAAGCTTGCAACAACGAATCAAGAAGCACCGTCTATGGATGATCTAGTAAAAGTAGAACACCACAATGCTCAAAGTCACCTTGCTACTGAAGATATCGAATTTGGCTTTTGTACAGAGGTTATGGTTCAATTTGCAGACGATAAGCTAGCAAAACACCCTTTTAACGAACCTGAATTTCGTCAGGAATTAAGTGAGTTAGGGGATTCACTATTAGTTGTGTCAGATGAAGATTTATTAAAAGTACATATACACGCAGAGCATCCAGGAGAGGTACTAAATAAGGCGCAACGATTCGGTGAGCTCGTTAATATTAAGATTGAAAATATGCGAATGCAACATACTAATTTATTAGAAGAGTCAAAGCAACATCATGAACAAGAAAGACAACTTAATCAATCTCAAAATCAAAGTGAGTATGGTATTGTAACCGTTTCGATGGGGAAGGGAATTGCAAAACTGTTCAAAGGCTTAGGAGCTAGTGTTGTGATTCCAGGTGGACAAACGATGAATCCTAGTACCGAAGATATTATTAAGGCGATTAGGGAGACCAATGCTGAAAAAATTATCATTTTGCCGAATAATGGTAATATCATTATGGCTGCGGAGCAAGCTGCAGAAGTTGCTGAAGAAGATGTTATCGTTGTCCCTTCTAAAACAGTCCCACAAGGGTTAGCAGCAGTATTAGCATTTAACCCATCTCAATCACTTGAGAATAATCAAGATACAATGAAAGGTGCATTAACATCTGTTAAATCTGGACAAGTTACGTATGCCGTTCGAGATACGACTATTGATGGTGTGGAAATTAAAAAAGAAGATTATATGGGCATTGCAGATAAAAAGATTGTTAGTTCTGGACAAAGCCTTCTAGAAGTCACGAAAGATTTATTAGATGAAATGATTGATGAAGATTCAGAAATTGTGACGTTATTACAAGGTGAAGATGCAACGGATGAAGGAACAAAGGAAATCGTTCACTACATTGAAGAGAAATATAAAGATGTAGAAGTTGATGTTCATCAAGGTGACCAGCCACTTTATTCTTATTTGTTGTCAGTTGAATAAAAAATGATACGAAAAGGGAGTTGTCGGAAATGTCTACGATTAAAATTGTGACAGATAGCACCGCAGATATCCCCAATACGTTAGCCGAAGAATTAGGAATTACCGTTGTCCCATTGAATGTAATTTTTTCAGATGAAGAAGCTTATGAAGATGGTGTCACTCTTACTGCGGATCGATTTTATGAATATGTAAAAGAGCGTAATGTCATTCCTTCAACCTCTCAGCCGACTCCTTATCAATTTGAGGAATTGTATCGTTCGTTGTCAGACAAAGATACCGAAATTATTTCTATTCATTTATCTTCTAAATTAAGTGGAACATATCAGGCTGCAACCATTGCAAAGCAAGCTTTGGAAATGGATTCGATTCATGTGATTGACTCAAAGAGAGCTTCATATGCGATTGGTATTATCGTTGTCGAAATAGCGAAATATGCAAAGTCAGGCAGGAGCTTAGAGGACTGTCTATCGAGGTTGGAAGAGTTACTTAACGATACAACCGTTTATTTTATGGTCGATACATTAGAATATTTGCAAAAAAATGGCCGGATTGGTAAAGCATCAGCATTATTAGGCTCAATGTTGAAAATTAAGCCGATCCTCTCATTAAATGAAGCAGGAGAAGTGTATTCATTTGAAAAGGCTAGAGGTCAAAAGAAGGCACTAAATCGAATACTTGAAGTGTTTGATGAACAATTTGGGAAAGAACCTGTACATGTAGGCATTTCTCATGCAATTAATGAACAATATGCTCATGATGTTTTGTCACTATGCCAGCAAAGGTTTAATGTTCAAAGTGATGTGGTTACATCTATAGGAGCAGTCATTGGAGCACATGTCGGGCCTGGAACGATTGCTATTTCAATCACACGGGCAACGAATGAAGTCGTTGAATGATATAAATATTCGTAAAAGCAGTTATTAAGGGCACTGAAAAAGTCCTTTCTAGTCACTCAAGGAAGAGTAATGGCTCCGCTCGTTGCGCGTCTTGCTATGAGAAACCCACTCATATCAAGGCTTTCAAAATCGGGCAACGGCTACGCACATTACTTAAAGCCACTGAAAAAGTTTGGTTTTAACTTTTTCAGTGGCTTTTGATTTTTAACTTTTTCAGTGCCCTTTAAGCAATGTACGAAACGGTTGGTACTGAAAAAAGCTGATTTGTACATTTCAGTGGACTTGAGTTATCTCGTTCGTTAATCGGAAAGCTCCTTTTTCTTCCTTCAGATAAAATATGTTAAAATAAGCTTGAATGGTTGTTAGAAATGAGGTGAAGGGACATGCAACATTTACCTATAAAAGAGGTAAAAGGAATAGGTGAAGAAACAGCAGTTCAGCTTGCTGACCTTCGAATTCATACTATTGCTGAATTAATTGAACACTTTCCTTATCGGTATGAAGATTATCAAATTAAAGATTTACATCAAGTGAAACATGAGGAACGAGTGACGGTAATCGGTACGATTCAATCTGAGCCCTCTATTAGGTATTATGGAAAAAAGAAAAATCGTCTATCATTTAGGATGTTAATAAATGGCGTATTGGCAACCGTAACTTTTTTTAATCGTGCATTTTTAAAGAAGCAAATTGTAGTAGGTGCTGAAGCGACTGTAACGGGTAAATGGGATCAACACCGACTAATGATTACAGGATCGGAGTTTAAGCAAGGTAATCAAGAACGTGACCAAACATTGATGCCCATTTATTCAACAACAGGCTCATTAACGATTAAGAAAATGAGAAAGTATATCCAACAAGCTCTCCTTCAATATAAAAGTGAAATCATTGACCCGCTACCAGCTTCTTACTTGCAGGCATATAAGCTTCCGAATAAAGTACAAACGATACAGGAGTTGCATTTCCCTTCTAGTCATGAGGCTTTAAAACATGCAAGAAGACGTATGGTCTATGAGGAGTTTTTATTCTTTCAATTAAAAATGCAAGCTTTTCGAAAGATTTCACGAGAACACTCAAATGGTCAGAGCTTAAATATAAAAGATGAAGCTGTTCAAGCTTTTGTTTCACATTTGTCCTTCCCACTTACAGGTGCACAAAGTCGAGTTAAGGATGAAATTATTGAGGATATAAAATCCTCTTATCAAATGAATCGCTTATTACAAGGTGATGTTGGATCAGGAAAGACAGTTGTGGCAGCAATCGCTATGTATGCTGTTGTTGAAGCTGGTTATCAAGCAGCTCTTATGGTTCCAACTGAAATCTTAGCAGAACAGCATGTCCAATCGTTACAAGTATTATTTGAGCCGTTCGGCATAGATGTAGAATTGTTAACCGGATCGGTAAAAGGACGTAAACGAAAGGACTTACTGGCAAATGTTTTAACAGGGACAACAAAAGTCATTGTAGGGACACATGCACTCATTCAAGATGATGTACAATTTTCAAGGTTAGGGCTTGTCATTACTGATGAACAGCATCGCTTTGGCGTTAATCAAAGAAGGATTCTTCGTGATAAAGGACAACACCCTGATGTACTCTTTATGACGGCTACTCCTATCCCCAGGACGTTGGCGATCTCTGTTTTTGGTGATATGGATGTATCGATCATTGATGAGATGCCGGCGGGACGTAAAGCGATAGAGACTTATTGGGCTAAGCCTGATATGCTAACGAGAGTATTAGATTTCACTGAAAAAGAGCTAAAAAAAGGTAGACAAGTATATGTCATTTGTCCATTAATAGAGGAATCTGATAAGCTTGACGTTCAAAATGCAATTGATGTTCATCTATTGTTACAGCAGCATTTTGAAGGGAAATGGAAAGTCGGATTAATGCATGGGAGATTGCACCCGACCGAAAAAGAGGAAGTAATGAATGCATTTAGTCAAAACGAAACGCAAATATTGGTGTCAACAACTGTTGTAGAAGTTGGAGTAAACGTTCCGAATGCGACAGTGATGATTATTTATGATGCCGAGCGCTTTGGGCTTGCTCAACTCCATCAACTAAGAGGAAGAGTTGGAAGAGGCGATGCTCAATCGTACTGTATATTATTAGCTGACCCTAAGTCGGAAATTGGAAAAGAACGTATGAAGATTATGACTGAATCGAATGATGGTTTCGTTCTCTCTGAAAAGGATTTAGAATTACGGGGGCCAGGAGATTTCTTTGGGTCTAAACAAAGTGGATTGCCTGAATTTAAAGTAGCCGATGTCGTTCATGATTATCGAGCATTAGAAGTGGCAAGACAAGATGCTCAATCACTTATTTTTTCTAACTCGTTTTGGAAGGAAGGAGAATTTGCTTTACTTCGGGAATATTTAGAAAAAGAAGGCGTATTGGATGGGCAAAAAATTGATTAACTATTGAAATCAACTTGTACCAATTATATACTACTCTTAGTACCTAGTAATAAAAGTGAATAGTTGTGGATGGTGAAACCGATGAAAATTAAAAAGAAGGAACGCCAAACACGTTTACAAGAAATGTTGCAGTTAAATCCATTTTTAACCGATGAGGATTTATCAGAAGCATTTTCTGTTAGTATACAAACGATACGGCTCGACCGATTGGAATTATCGATACCTGAACTGAGGGAGCGTATTAAGGGAGTAGCTCAAAAGCAGCTTGATGAGTTAAAAGCACTTTCCCCCGATGAAGTGATAGGAGAGATCGTCGACCTTCAACTTGATCAACGTGCGATATCAATACTAGATGTCAAAGAGGAACACGTGTTCACTCGCACAGGAATAGCCCGAGGTCATCATTTGTTTGCGCAGGCAAATTCTTTGGCAGTTGCTATTATTAACGATGAAATGGCTTTAACGGCTAAAGCTAATATTCGTTTCTCGCGTCAAGTACAAGCTGGGGAACGAGTGATTGCTAAAGCGAGTGTTTCAGGAAATCAACGTGAGCGAACGATCGTTCACGTGAAAAGCTATGTCGGAGATGAGTTAGTATTTTCAGGAGAATTTGTCATGTTCCGATCAGCGGTAAAGGATTCTTAGAAGGAGAGACCATGATGAAAATATCAATTGATGCAATGGGAGGCGACAACGCGCCTAAAGCTCAAGTAGAGGCTGCTCAAAAAGCTGCTCAAACGTATTCCGATTTGGAAATAACTCTTGTTGGTAACGAAGAAGATATTAAGAAATATTTAGTTAAAGAAGAGAGAATATCGATTTTACATACGACTGAAAAGATAAAGGATACTGATCAACCGACGACAGCAGTCAGAAGAAAGAAAGATTCATCCATGGTATTAGCCGTTAGAGAAGTCAAGGAAGGAAGAGCGGATGCAACGATTTCTGCTGGTAATACAGGAGCCTTAATGACGGCTGGTCTGTTACATGTTGGCCGTATTAAAGGGATTGATCGGCCTGCTTTGTCACCAATGTTGCCAACACTAAATGGAAAAGGCTTCTTATTACTTGATGTTGGAGCAAATATGGATGCTAAGCCTAAGCATTTATTACAATATGCTATAATGGGTCATACTTATATGCAGATGGTGCGAAATGTTCGTAAACCTCGCGTTGGTTTATTGAATGTAGGTACTGAAAGCGGAAAAGGAAATGAGCTTACGAAAGATACCTTTTCATTGCTTGAGAATGCTAACATCAATTTTGTTGGTAATATAGAAGCAAGAGATCTACTTAATGGAGTAGCCGATGTCGTTGTAAGCGATGGGTTTTCTGGTAATCTCGTTTTAAAATCCATTGAAGGGACTGCTGGAGCTCTTTTTTCTATTATGAAGAAAGAATTAACAAGCTCACTTTTTTCAAAAATGGCTGCGGCAGCGTTAAAACCACGCTTTCGTAAAATAAAAAATCAAATGAGCTATTCGCAATATGGTGGCGCCGGACTTTACGGTTTAAAAGCACCCTTGATTAAAGCTCATGGATCTTCAGATGAGACGGCTGTTTTTCATGCTATTAGACAAGCGTATGAGATGGTTGATCAGCAAGTGGTCACAATCATTAAAAATGAAGTGGCTAAATCAGTAAATGAGGAATAGGAGAGATAAGATGGGGAAGGTAGCGTTTTTGTTTCCGGGGCAAGGCTCACAATCAGTTGGAATGGGGAAGGATGTAGAGTCTGATTGTTTTTCACGCGCAGACCGAGTTCTCGATTACTCATTGTCAACAATCATGTATGAAGGACCTGAAGAAGAGTTGAAGAAAACAGAGCATACTCAACCAGCACTTGTTACAATGAGCGTTGCACTACTGCAAATGATGCAGGAAGAAGGTTTAATGGCTGATTTCGTTGCCGGTCACAGTCTTGGCGAATACAGTGCTCTAGTTGCAGCAGGAGCGATGAGGTTTGAGGATGCCGTTTATGCTGTGCGTCAACGGGGATTATTTATGGAGGAAGCTGTACCGAATGGTGAAGGGGCAATGGCCGCTGTATTAGGATTGGAGCGTGCTACATTAGAAACAATTTGTACGAGAGCTTATGAGCATAAAGGAATTGTTGAGCTAGCTAATTTAAATTGTCCAGGACAAATCGTCATTTCAGGTTCTGCTGCTGGTGTAAAAGAGGCTAGCAGATTAGCGAAAGAAAAAGGAGCACGTCGCGTCTTACCATTGCAAGTAAGCGGGCCATTTCATTCGTCCCTAATGAAACCAGCTGCAAAAAAGCTCGCAACAGTACTAGCAAAGTTGGACATTCAAGATGCGAACATTTCAGTGATTGCAAATGTGTCTGCATCTCGTGTTGATGATGCCGCAACCATTCGTGAGAACTTGATTCAGCAAGTTTATTCGCCTGTTTTATGGGAGGATACGATCCATACGTTATTAGATAATGGAGTTGACACATTTGTTGAAATAGGAAGTGGCAATGTTTTAACAGGGCTAGTTCGAAAGGTCAATCGAAAAGTAAAAGCGATCTCTGTACAGTCAAAGGAAGATGTTATGAAAGTAAAGGCGCAATTAGAAGGAGTGAGTGAATAATGCTACAAGGTCAAACAGCGATTGTGACAGGCGCTTCTCGTGGGATTGGTCGTGCAACAGCGCTAGAGCTTGGACGTAATGGAGCTAATGTTGTCGTGAATTACGCAGGTAGTCAAGCAAAAGCAGAAGAGGTTGTTACAGAGATAAAAGGATTTGGAGTTGACGCAATTGCCATTCAAGCAAATGTTGCTGATGGAGAACAAGTGAAAGCGTTAATGAAGCAAACCGTTGATGCGTTTGGACGCATTGATATTCTTGTGAACAATGCTGGAATTACACGAGATAACCTGCTAATGCGTATGAAGGATGACGAATGGGATGATGTGATCAACACGAATTTAAAAGGAGTCTTTCAATGTGCAAAGGCAGTAAGTCGCCAAATGATGAAGCAACGATATGGTCGTATTATTAATGTTGCTTCGGTGGTAGCTGTTTTAGGAAACGCCGGTCAAGCGAATTATGTCGCAGCTAAAGCGGGTGTAATCGGGTTAACAAAGACTCTTGCACGGGAGCTAGCTAACCGTAATATTCATGTAAATGCAGTCGCTCCAGGTTTTATTGAAACGGATATGACAGATGAGCTTGGAGAAGATATGAAAGCTCAGTTGTTAAATCAAATTCCACTTGCAACATTAGGTAAGCCGGAAGATATAGCCAATACAATTCGTTTTTTAGCAAGTTCAGATGCGGATTACATGACAGGCCAAACATTACATGTTGATGGCGGAATGGTTATGCCATAAGATTGAATGGTACTCTTTGAGAGGAGGTGAATGAAAATGGCAGATACTTTATCACGTATTACGAAGATTGTTGTTGATCGTCTAGGTGTTGAAGAAGCAGAAGTGAAGCCTGAAGCTTCATTTAAAGACGATCTTGGTGCAGATTCATTAGATGTTGTAGAGCTTGTTATGGAGCTAGAAGATGAATTTGACCTAGAAATTTCCGACGAAGAAGCGGAGAAAATTTCAACGGTTGCTGATGTCGTTGATTACATAAACAACCGTAATTAATAGGAAGACAAGGTGTTTCTCCTTTCATATTAGAAAGGAGAAACCCTAGTATTTCCACCTTATTAGAAGATGTAAAAAGACGGAGGTGGTTTATGAATGCCACAATCTTCAAGACCTTCAAAACGTGCTAGGTACCAGCATGATCGTAGACGTGCACCTCGTAAAATGGTGCTTTCAAAAGATCAAAAGCAAAAGTTTGATGAGTTAATGGAGCGATTGCAATTACATTTTGATAATCGTAAATTATTAATTCAAGCCTTTACCCATTCATCCTATGTGAATGAGCATCGTATTTTTTCTTGTCAAGATAATGAACGTTTAGAATTTCTCGGTGATGCTGTACTTGAACTGTCTGTTTCTCAATTTTTATTTAAACAATTCAATACGATGAGTGAGGGAGATATGACAAAGCTTCGTGCCTCTATTGTATGTGAGCCTTCCCTAGCTTTATTTGCCCAAGAGTTAAAATTTGGAGAGATGGTATTGTTAGGAAAGGGCGAGGAAATGACAGGTGGAAGAGCAAGACCGGCTTTATTAGCCGATGTATTTGAAGCGTTTATTGGTGCTCTTTACCTTGATCAAGGACTTGATACGGTATTAGAATTTCTAAATCAGACTATTTATCCTAAGATAAACGATGGTGCTTTTTCTCATATGATGGATTTTAAAAGTCAGCTTCAAGAATTTATTCAACGTGATAACCTCGGTTTAATCCAATATTTAATCGTTCAGGAACGTGGGCCTGCCCATAATCGTGAATTTGTATCAGAAGTCCAGTTAAATGGGGAAACTATTGGAGTCGGTACAGGGCGCTCAAAGAAAGAAGCTGAACAACATGCGGCTCAGCAAGCACTTATGAATGTAAATGAAAAAGAAAAGTTAAAATAATTTCGCATAGTAAAAGAGTCGCTACTTCTTTAGATAGCGACTCTTTTACTAATAGGGGATCGGTTATTTTCGTAGTTGGCCTAATTCGGTAACAATTGCATCCAATTCACTTACTGAAAAGCTAGACTGTTTTTTGACATGCTCGTAAATATCACGTAAATCGTCATATTGCTCGGTGTCGAAGTTCTTTGAATTTAACGCGCTAGCATTTACAATTTGTAGCTTGTCTTTAATAGAGTCAAGCATATATTCAATGTTTTCTCTCGATTGAGTATCTAAATTCATGATCTCACTCCTTATTTCTAGTGATTTCATCGTACCATAGCCACATCACTTTGTCCTCTTAAAACCCAATTTACATTGAAAAAGAAGCAATAACAAATTCGAATGACTTGTTTCACTTGACGTTAAATGTCTATATGTGGCTTCATTCACTACGTGTCCTGTGGCGAGAATACGACTCACTACAGGACTTTAAAAGATGTAGCGACTACACTCATTACTTCGAGGTTATTCAAAAAGGGAAAAAGCGCCCATTTTGAACAACCTCTATATGTCAATTCTTTTGTTAATATGATAAAATTATTTAGTTGTCATACATAGTTAGGAGGAGAAGACTATGTTCCTCAAACGACTAGAGGTCGTCGGATTTAAATCATTTGCCGAAAAAATTAATATTGATTTTGTTCCAGGTGTAACGGCAGTCGTTGGACCAAATGGGAGTGGAAAAAGTAATATTTCAGATAGTATACGCTGGGTTCTTGGTGAACAATCGGCAAAGTCATTAAGAGGAGCAAAAATGGAGGATATCATTTTTGCTGGAAGTGATAGTCGTAAACCACTAAACTATGCTGAAGTGAGCTTAATTTTAGACAATGAGGATCAATACATAGCGATCGATTATAGTGAAGTCAGTGTAACGAGGCGTGTTTATCGGTCTGGTGATAGTGAGTATTTTATTAACAAGCAACTCTGTCGATTAAAAGATATTGTTGATTTGTTCCTTGATTCTGGACTTGGAAAGGAAGCCTATTCAATCATTGGTCAAGGGAAAATAGAAGAAATTTTAAGTAATAAGCCTGAAGATCGTCGTGTCATTTTTGAAGAAGCCGCCGGCGTTTTGAAATACAAAACGAGAAAAGTCAAAGCCGAGAAACGTTTAACCGAGACACAAGATAATTTACTTCGTGTGGAAGATATACTTCATGAGCTCGAGTCGCAAGTGGAGCCACTAAAGGAACAAGCCTCACTTGCTAAGGAATATTTAGCGATTAAAGAGGAATTAAAAGAAATAGATATTGCCTTAATGGTTTTTGAAATTGAGCAATTACATGAGAATTGGTTATTGAAAAAAGAACAACTGGCGACACATACGGAGAAGCTTCAACATCTAAATGAAGAACTGATTGATTTAGAAGAGCAGCGTCTTGCGATACGTGAGAATCTAAGTAATATGAGTCAACGTCTATCTAATATGCAGGATGAACTCCTTCATTCTAGTGAAGAGTTAGAGAAGAATGAAGGTCGTAAAGAAGTATTAAAAGAACGACGGAAAAATGCATCACAACATAAAGAGCAATTAGAGAAATCGATTGCTGAAAAGAAAGACCAATTAGAGTCAACTCAAAAGAAGTTCGAAGAAGAGCAGAAGAAAGAGCAAGAAATTCGTACCCGCTTAAATGAATTTAAGCGAACTGTTTCAGAAAAGGAGCAGCTTGCTAATCGCTCTGCAACAGATTTAGAAGATGAAATGGATCAATTAAAATCAGACTATATTGAAGTTTTGAATGAGCAAGCTAGTATTCGTAATGAAAAACGTTACTTAGAAGAACAAATTGATCATCAAAAAAAGAAGCAACAACGTTTGTTAACAGAAAATGAAGATATTGTTCAAGTTCATCAAAAGTGGTTGAAAGAGCTTGAGGAAGCTAAGCAGAAAGAATCGATTACGCAACGAGAGTTGGAAAGAATTACGGACGAATATCGGCGAATTTCGAGTCAAGCTGAAAAGCAGGAGTCGATGTATCAACAGAAGGAATCAAAGCTGTACGAAACCTTTCAGCTTCAGCAAAAGCTCCAATCACGTGCAGATGTATTGGAGGAAATGCAATCGGACTTTTCTGGGTTTTTTCATGGTGTTAAGGAAATCCTAAAGGAACGAAATGGTAAATTGACAGGGATTCTCGGTGCTGTTGCTGAGTTATTACGTGTACCAAAGCAATATGAAACGGCGATCGAAATTGCATTAGGTGGAGCAACACAGCATATTGTTGTGGATAGTGAGGCGAACGCACGAAAGGCGATTCAATATTTAAAACTGAATCGAATTGGACGAGCGACATTTTTACCTTTACCTGTATTAAAGGCAAGGACGATACCGGCAGCCCAAGTACAGGCTTTGAGTGAACATTTAGGTTTTTTAGGTGTTGCAGCGAGCTTAATACGTTCGGATGAGCGATATCGACCTGTATTAGAGCATCTGCTCGGTAATGTTATTATTGCTGAAGATTTACAGGCTGCTAATGAGTTAGCCAAGAGGGTTGGACATCGCTTTCGCGTCGTGACATTAGAAGGAGATGTTGTTAATACAGGTGGTTCGATGACCGGAGGGGCGGTGAAACAAAAGCAAACCCCACTTCTTGGTCGTAAACGAGAACTAGAAGATTTACAGAATAAGCTCTCCAATCTAAAGGAAGTAGCCGATTCATTAGAACAGGAAGTGAAGGAGTTAAAAAGTGTTTCTCAACAATTAATGGAGAAGAGAGAATCATTAAGAGGAAGCGGAGAGAACATTAGGCAAGAATGGCAGGAGATGAAATCTTACGTTACAGTCATTGAGCGTGAGCTAGAATTGACGAAAGACCAATTCACACGCTTCGATCGAGAAAAAGATAGCTTTACGAATGAGATTAGTCAAATGACTGAACGGATTCAAACGTTAGACTCAACCTATGATGTTATGGTAGATAGAGGTCAGCAATTAGAACAAAGGGTAAAAACATTAGAGCAAAAACAAGAAGAACAAAAAGAATCTGAGGAAACATTACAAGAACAATTAACGACTGGAAAAATTGAACTTGCGCGTATAAAAGAACAATACCAAGCGATTTCTTCGCAAGTCGATTATTGGGGGACGATGAAAGAACAATTTGAGAGTGAATATCGTGACCTTAATGATCAATATAAAGATTTAGTTCTTGAAATGTCTGACCGTACAAATGGTGAAGATCATATTAATGAAATGATTAGTGAAAGTAGGTTGAAAAAGCAAGAATTAACCGTACACATTACATCATTACGAGAAGAAAGAGAACAGCAAGAGCAGCTTTTAATAGAAGTTGAACAAACGCAAAAGGAAAAGCAACAATTACAGTCTGCTGTTAGCAATGAGTGTACGTCGATTGAAGTGAAGGTTAATCGAATGGATGTCGATCTAGATAATCGCTTATCTTCTATACAGGAGGAATATGAGCTTTCCTTTGAAGCTGCGCAACAAACTTATCAGCTCACGATCGATGCCAATGAAGCGAAGACGAAGGTAAGGCTAATGAAGCGTTCTATTGATGAATTAGGTACAGTGAACATTGGTGCAATTGAGGAATATGACCGTGTGAGTGAGCGCTTTGATTTTCTCACGACACAGCAAAACGATTTACAAGAAGCTAAAGAGACGCTGCATGGGGTTATTACTGAAATGGATCAAGAAATGACTAAACGATTTTACGATACGTATGTTCATATTCGCTCACATTTTCAAGTCATATACAAAAAGTTATTTGGTGGTGGGGAAGCCGATTTAGTTCTAACTGAGCCAGAAAATCTGCTTGATACAGGTGTTGAAATTATGGCACGACCACCAGGGAAAAAAATGCAAAACTTAGGTTTGCTTTCTGGTGGAGAACGTTCATTGACAGCGATCGCATTACTTTTTGCGATATTACGTGTACGGCCTGTTCCGTTTTGTGTTCTTGATGAAGTAGAAGCAGCATTAGATGAAGCAAATGTAAGTAGATTTGCACAATTTTTAAAAGAGTTTAGTGAAGCGACTCAATTTATTGTCATTACACATCGAAGTGGGACAATGGAAGAAGCAGATGTTCTCTATGGTGTTACAATGGAAGAGTCAGGTGTTTCAAAGCTCGTTTCTGTCCGTTTGGAAGAAACGAAAGAATTAATAGAAAGTTAGGTGTGAGCACATGAGTTTCTTTAAAAAACTGAAAGAGAAAATAACAAATCAAACGGTAGACGTGACAGATAAGTTTAAAGAAGGATTAGAAAAGACAAGAGAATCGGTCGTCGGTAAAATGAATGAGCTTGTATCACGCTATCGCAAAGTAGATGAAGAGTTCTTTGAGGAGTTAGAAGAGATCTTAATTGAGTCAGATGTTGGTGTTACAACAGTGATGGAATTAATTGATGAGATCAAGGACGAGGTTAGACTTCAGAATATTAAAGATACAAAGGATATTCAACCGGTTATTTCAGAAAAGCTTGCAGGTTTATTGGAGAAGCAAGATGAAACGACATTACAATTAAATGAAAATGGCATGAGTGTTATCCTCTTTGTTGGAGTAAACGGTGTCGGTAAAACGACAACGATTGGGAAGCTAGCGAATCAACTGAAAGCAGAAGGGAAATCAGTTTTGCTTGCCGCGGGTGATACTTTTAGAGCTGGAGCAATTGAACAGCTTGAAGTATGGGGGGAGCGAGTAGGTGTTGATGTTATAAAGCAGCAGGAAGGATCTGATCCAGCTGCTGTCATGTATGATGCTCTACAAGCGGCAAAGGCAAGGAATATGGATGTCTTACTTTGTGATACTGCTGGAAGATTACAAAATAAAGTGAATTTAATGAACGAACTGGCAAAGGTCAAACGTGTGATCGAAAGAGAGGTTCCTGGCGCGCCTCATGAAGTGCTACTCGTATTGGATGCGACAACAGGTCAGAATGCTCTTTCACAGGCTAAATCGTTCAGTTCGGCAACGAATGTATCAGGTATTGTTTTAACGAAGCTTGATGGTACAGCAAAAGGTGGAATTGTATTAGCGATCCGGCATGAGCTGGATATTCCAGTGAAGTTTGTAGGTTTAGGTGAAAAGGTTGACGATCTGCAAGCTTTTAATGCTGAACAGTTTGTATATGGTCTGTTTAAAGAAGCCATTGAAGAGGAGGAACAGAAGGAGCATTAGTACTTGTTAAGAAAAAAACTTGACACATACTTTTCATTCGTGTAAGATAATGATTCGTAAAGGGAAATCACTTAACAAGGGGTTGATGATGTGTTAGATAAGACGCTCCGAATGAACTATTTGTTTGATTTTTATCAGTCGTTACTAACACAGAAGCAACGTAAGTATATGTCACTTTACTACCTAGATGATTTCTCTTTAGGTGAAATTGCTGAAGAATTTGACGTTAGTCGCCAAGCTGTTTACGATAATATTAAAAGAACAGAAGTGATGCTTGAAGGATATGAGGATAAGCTTAAGCTATTGTTCAAATTTGAGCAACGTACAGATCTTATGGCGAAGTTACGAACAACGATTCAACAAAATGCGACTCCTGAAGAGACTCTGTCACTGCTTGACTCTCTTGAGAAATTAGACTAGGAGGCGACAACATGGCATTTGAAGGTTTAGCGGAGCGATTGCAAGGAACGTTAACGAAAATACGCGGTAAAGGAAAAGTTAGTGAACAAGACGTTAAAGAAATGATGCGTGAAGTTCGCTTAGCCTTGCTAGAAGCGGATGTTAACTTTAAAGTAGTAAAGCAATTCATAGCAAGTGTACGTGAGAAAGCACTTGGACAAGAAGTGATGAAGAGCTTAACGCCAGGACAGCAAGTCATTAAGGTTGTAAACGAAGAATTAACAGCGTTGATGGGGGGAGAACAGAGTAAGATTGCTGTTTCACCAAAATCCCCGACAGTTGTGATGATGGTTGGCTTACAAGGTGCTGGTAAGACAACAACGACAGCTAAATTAGCGAACCATTTACGTAAAAATCATAACCGTAAGCCATTATTAGTTGCTGCTGATATTTATCGCCCGGCAGCGATTAAACAGCTAGAGACGTTAGGAAAGCAGCTAAATATGCCTGTGTTCAACCTAGGCGATCAAGTTAGTCCTGTTGAGATTGCCAAACAAGCCATTGATAAAGCAAAGGAAGATCATCATGATTATGTCATCATTGATACAGCTGGTCGCTTGCACGTAGATGAAGAGTTAATGCAAGAATTGCAGCAAGTAAAAGAGGTAGCTAGTCCTGATGAGATTCTACTTGTTGTTGATGCAATGACAGGGCAAGATGCGGTTAATGTAGCTGAGAGCTTTAATGAACAATTGGATGTGACTGGAGTAGTGTTAACCAAATTGGACGGTGACACTCGTGGAGGAGCAGCGATTTCTGTTAAGGCTGTTACGAACACACCAATTAAATTTGCAGGTATGGGTGAGAAAATCGATCAGCTTGAAGCGTTCCACCCTGAGCGTATGGCTTCTCGTATTCTTGGCATGGGAGATGTCCTTTCACTTATTGAAAAGGCTCAAACAAATATTGATGAAGACAAGGCAAAGCAGCTTGAAAAGAAAATGAGAACGATGGATTTTACGTTCGAAGACTTTCTCGAGCAACTAGATCAGGTGCGTAATATGGGGCCATTAGATGAACTTCTCAATATGATGCCTGGTATGAACAAAAAGGGCATGAAGGATTTACAAGTGGATGAAAAGCAAATTGGTAAAGTTGAAGCAATCGTTCGTTCAATGACGACAAAGGAAAAACAAGAGCCATCCATCATGAATGCAAGTAGAAAGAGACGAATTGCTAAAGGAAGTGGAACATCGATTCAAGATGTGAACCGACTTTTGAAACAGTTCGAGGATATGAAGAAAATGATGAAGCAAATGACCAATATGTCTTCAGGCAAAGGGAAGAAAAAAGGCAAAGGTCTTGGTGGATTCAAGTTACCTTTTTAGTGAAATCCTTTTTTATCATGTACGGTGGTATGTGATAAAAATTGATCATATATAATAATTTTAAATTTTAGTGGAGGTGTTTAACGAATGGCAGTAAAAATTCGTTTAAAGCGCATGGGTTCAAAAAAGGCCCCATTTTATCGTGTAGTAGTAGCAGATTCTCGTTCACCACGTGATGGACGTTTCATTGAAGAAATTGGAACGTATAATCCATTAACTCAGCCAGCGAAGGTTGATCTAGAAGAGGAAAAAGCACTTGAATGGATGTTAAAAGGTGCAAAGCCTTCTGATACAGTGCGTAACCTGTTTTCAAATGCTGGTTTAATGGAAAAGCTTCACAATGCAAAAAATCAAAAGTAATTCTTCGAAAAGGAGAATCTAATGAGAGCGTTACTAGAACATATGGTGAAAGAAATTGTCGATCATCCAGAAGAAATTCGGATTGAAGAAGTCACGGAAGGACAGATGTTGCGGTTGCAATTGTTTGTTCATCGCGAGGATATTGGGAAAGTAATAGGGAAGCAAGGACGAACAGCTAAAGCCATTCGGACGATTCTCTATGCCTCACCTTCATCGTATAAGCGTGTTCAATTAGACATCATGGAATAGTAATGTGCAAGTAATGGGTGGGGGAATCCTCACCCTTTTTCTGTACATATATGACTATACTTTTTGCATTTTGCTTAAAATAATAAAATGTGTCTCAGGTTACATAATGCCTGATTTATAAATACGTTCTTTATATTAGTGGGACATAATCTACATTTACGAATAAGGAGGGAAAGTGATGAATGGGGATTGGTTTCGAGTCGGGAAAATCGTTAATACCCATGGAGTTAAAGGCGAAGTACGGGTTATTTCATCAACTGATTTCAGTGATGAACGATACGCGGTAGGTTCTAAACTAATGATACGCGTACAAACGAATGAGGAAATAAGCGTAACAGTTAGTCATCATCGCATACATAAGCAGTTTGATTTACTTCAATTTGAAGGCTACTTTTCGATCAATGATGTAGAAAAATTTAAAGGGTGTACATTATATGTGTCTAGTGAGTATTTAACAGATCTTGATGAGGATGAGTATTACTATTATGAAATCATTGGTTGTAGCATTATGACAGATGAAGGAGAAACAATAGGGAAAGTAAAGGAAATTGTTCAAACGGGTGCTAATGATGTTTGGATTGTTCAAAGAAATAGTGGTGGCAAAGACATTCTAATCCCCTATATTGATGATGTTGTTAAAGACATTTCCATATCGGATAAGAAGATAACGATTCATTTGATGGAAGGGTTACTTGAATGAAGATTGACATTTTAACGTTGTTTCCTGAAATGTTTGATGGGGTATTTGAAACATCGATTTTGAAAAAAGCGCAGCAGGCTGGAATTGTATCATTAAATACGATTAATTACCGTCATTTTGCAAATGATAAACACCAAAAAGTGGATGACTACCCTTATGGCGGTGGTGCTGGGATGGTGCTTAGACCGCAACCTATTTTTGATGCAATCGAACACGTGAAGCAAGCATCTGAGTATGAACAACCCCACGTCGTTCTTCTTTGCCCACAAGGGGAGCCATATACGCAGTCAAAAGCAGAACAATTAACTCAAAAAGGGCATTTGATTTTTATTTGTGGTCATTATGAAGGGTATGATGAGCGAATTCGAGAGCATCTTGTAGATGAAGAAATTTCGATAGGGGATTATGTCTTAACGGGTGGTGAGATAGGAGCAATGGCTATGACAGATAGTATTGTTCGATTATTACCTGGTGTGTTAGGAAATTCTAATTCGGCTTTGCTAGATTCTTTTTCAACGGGTTTATTGGAACACCCTCAATATACAAGGCCAGCTAATTTCCGTGGAAATGTAGTCCCAGATATATTACTTTCTGGTCATCATGAACGAATTGAGGAGTGGCGTAGAAAAGAAGCATTGAAGAGAACATGGAGTCGACGTCCTGATTTACTAAAAGGAAAGCAATTAAATGATGAAGAAAAGAAATGGATACGTGAATTTTCACAAAAAAAAGATGAATCATCTTGAGAAGTTATGAATGCTATGGTATTATAAAGCTTGTGGCTAAATGCCCGTAATTACGATGTTCCGCTGCAGGTTCGACTGATAAGAGCATCTGTAAGGAAGGAGTGGAAGTTATGAACAACATTATCCGAGAAATTACGAATGAACAAATACGTAATGACATTCCAACGTTCCGCGCTGGTGATACGTTAACCGTTCACGTTAAGGTAGTCGAAGGAACTCGTGAGCGTATTCAGCTTTTTGAAGGTGTCGTCATTAAACGTCGTGGTACTGGTATTAGTGAAACATTCACTGTACGTAAGATTTCTTATGGTGTAGGTGTTGAGCGTACATTCCCATTACATTCACCGAAGATTGATAAGATCGAAGTGAAGCGTCGCGGTAAAGTACGTCGTGCTAAGCTTTATTACTTACGTAGCCTACGCGGTAAAGCGGCTCGTATTAAAGAAATTCGTTAAGCAGCAAAAGTGCTTTTCGTATGTGAAAAAATAATTGAGTTGAGGGTGTTCATATGAGGTGCTAGCCTTATTTTGAATGCCCTCTTTTCATTTTCATATAAGTATCTTTATAATAATAGGCCAAGTCTTATTTTGGGCATGAGATTTTTATAAAGGTATGATAAACTAAAGCTTGTTAGTCGGAAAATGGAGGGCGCCTTTATGAGTGAAGAAACCTTAATAGAGGAAGAAAAAGAAGGAAAAAAGGAATCATGGGAATGGATAAAAGCGATACTCATTGCTTTTGCGATTGCGTTTATCATTCGACAATTTTTATTTGCACCGGTGATTGTTGATGGAGAATCGATGGTACCAACATTGGAGCACGGTGATCGAATGATTGTTAATAAAATAGCCTATACATTTAGCGAACCGAATCGATTTGATATTATTGTGTTTCACGCTCCGGCAGGAAAAGATTACATAAAGAGAATTATTGGATTACCTGGTGATGAAATTAAATTTGAGAACGATTTATTATATGTAAATGGAGAAGAGGTTGCTGAGATTTATTTAGATGAGCTAAGAACTGTTTATCCTTCAGAGAATCTTACACATGATTTCGAGGCGATTATTGTTCCCGATGACCAAGTTTTTGTATTAGGTGATAATCGTCGCAGGAGCAAAGACAGTCGAGATATTGGCACGGTACACATGGATGAAGTAATTGGGAGGGCTAATATTGTTTTCTGGCCTTTATCAAACATAAGAATGGCGGAGTAGGTGATGATATGACAATTCAATGGTTTCCAGGCCATATGGCAAAAGCACGTAGAGAAGTAACAGAGAAATTATCATTAATTGATGTAGTCATTGAGTTAGTGGATGCTCGTGTTCCGCTAGCTTCGAGAAATCCGATGATTGATGAGCTAACCTCACATAAACCACGTCTTATCTTATTGAATAAGGCTGATTTAGCAGATCCTGCTGTAACGACAGAGTGGGTACATTATTTTGAAAACGCGGGTTTGAAAGTATTAGTAATCAATAGTCAAAACGGAAAAGGAACGGAAAAAATCGCACAAGCATGTCGTGAGCTTGCGGCTTCGCTTATTGAAAAATTAAAAGCAAAAGGGATGAAGCCGAGAGCGATAAGGGCGATGATTTTAGGTATTCCAAATGTCGGGAAGTCTACGCTAATTAATAGACTTGCGTCGAAGAGAACGGCCAAAGTAGGAGATCGTCCAGGTGTAACGAAGCAGCAACAGTGGATTAAAGTAGGGAAAACTCTTGAATTGTTAGATACACCAGGTATTTTATGGCCTAAGTTCGAGGATCAATTAACCGGGTACTTGCTAGCAGCTACAGGTGCTATAAAAGATGAGCTCCTTGATTTTCAAGACATTGCCCTATTTGTCTTAAAAAATATGAAGGTTTATTATTCAAATCGTTTGAAGGAGCGTTATAAGCTGGATGAAATACCTGAAGATCCAATTGAATTGTTTGATGAAATCGGTCAAAAGCGTGGCTGTTTAATAAGTGGTGGTTATGTTGATTACGATAAAGCTGCAGAGATTATTTTAAGAGAGCTACGTGCTGGAACTTTAGGACAGGTTACATTAGAGCGAGTAGAAGAATAACCTCACATACACCTACATCTATTACGTTGGATGTAGGTGTCATTTTTACTGGCTAGATGGCATAGGCTTCGTATGTTAAACACTACCTTACATTTTAAAAAAAGATCGACCTTTTTATAACAACTATGCGTGACGCAATTAAGAAATGGGTTCATTAATCCGATACATATAACAAGGAGACATTAGTCATGGGATTATCTCTTAAAGAAATAGAGATGAAGTTAAAAAGCAATGAGGATATGGAAGAATGTATTTTACTATTAAAAAATGATGGTCGAAAAGGTGCTCAAAGACTATTACAAACCTTTAAAAGACGGCAAGAGAAAGAAAGACAACTTGAAAACATGCACAGACAAATGACTGTTTATGAACAAAAGTTACTCGAGAATGGATCCAATATGATTGCTGGAATCGATGAGGTCGGCAGAGGACCATTAGCGGGACCAGTAGTCGCTTGTGCAGTTATTTTACCTGCTGATTTTAAGTTATTAGGTCTAACGGATTCTAAGAAGCTTTCGAAGGCAAAAAGAGAAGCCTTTGCTGACCATATTAAAAAGGAAGCAGTTTCTTATTCGATATCAATGGTACATGCGGTAGAAATTGATCAAATGAATATCTATCAGTCTACGAAAAAAGCGATGTGTCAAGCAATTGAAAAGCTACAATATGAACCAGACCATCTACTTGTTGATGCGATGACATTACCGGTAGTAACTAATCAAACGTCTATTATTAAAGGTGACCAAAAAAGTATATCAATTGCGGCTAGTTCTGTTCTTGCTAAAGTTGCCCGTGATCGCTATATGGAGGAGTTAGAAAGTCAATATCCTGGCTATGGATTTGCTAATCATGCAGGATATGGAACGAAAGAACATCTTGAAGCATTAGAGATTTTAGGTGTCACAAAAGAGCATCGTCAATCATTTAAACCAATTACTGAACTATTAGCAACATAGAAGAGCACTGAAAAAGTTGATTCCTCGCAAATTATTCCCTTATATGAAAGGAGTGGTCGTATGATTCAAAATCAATCTACTCAACAAATACATTCACCTCAGCAGCAAGTACGAACCATTTCATTCACACCAGGTCAAATTTTTCAAGGGAAAGTACTAAAGCTATTTCCGAATCATTTAGCCTCCTTACAAATTAATGGGATGAAAATGACAGGGGTTTTAGAGGCAGCGCTAATAGCTGGTGAACGTTATTGGTTTGAGGTGAAGGAAAGCAAAGGATTACCCCGTTTGAAAGTGTTGGAGTATCGTTCTAATCAATCGCAGGTAGCTAATCAACAGCAAGCTTCATCAATCGCTGATTTACTGCGTCATTTAGGAGCTTCTCATATAAAGGAAGCTGAAACGGTCATTACAGCGTTTCAAAGGCAAGGTCTTTCTTTTTCTAGAGATATGATTCAAGCAAGCTCACAGCTTTTGAATCATTCATCGTTACCATCAGATGAAACAATGAAACTCATTGGACAAATGGTGCAGCGAAATTTACCGTTAACTCCTGCGGTATTCGATGCTTATTGGTCTCATGGAAATACAGAGGATTTATCCGTGCAATTACAATCGTTGATTAAGCTTCTCAGCGAATCAAGTGATTCTCGCTCAAAGCAATGGCTTCAGCAATTACAATCAATTATGCAAGCTTCGACTGT
The DNA here is from genome assembly GCF_041821005.1 of Halalkalibacter sp. AB-rgal2. Taxonomy (NCBI): domain Bacteria; kingdom Bacillati; phylum Bacillota; class Bacilli; order Caryophanales; family Bacillaceae; genus Halalkalibacter; species Halalkalibacter sp. AB-rgal2. The sequence continues at coordinate 112,766 of NZ_JBGUAV010000004.1, read as the reverse complement.
GTCAAAATCATCACATTCCCCTATTCAACAATTATTCATCACTGCGTTGAGTGAAGGAATAAATGAAGAACAATCTGCTCGCATGATTTTACAACGTCTAGGGGTTCATTTGAACCAAGAAGAGCTTATTCAAGCACTAAGATCTCAACAATCCTATCATGCGTTTGGACTCAACCAGGCAAATGGAGGAGAGGGAAGACAAAAAAACGAATTCATCACATTTATTTCACAAATGCGTAACAGTGAGATCGCTTCGTTTATTCGGCAAATCTCTAATCACCGATCACTAGAAGCGATAGAGTCAAGATTAAATAGTCTCCATTCTGAAACACTCTCTCAAGGGGAAAGACACCTACTTATGCAATTGTATGGGGGAGAAAGAAGTCGGATGCAAATGCCTCAGTTTCAATTACTAGGCTCATTACTAGGGTTTGATTACGAACAAGTTCTAATGAAGAACCTTCAAGCAAATGAACTGACACCCCTTACAAGTGCTCAGCAAAATCTTAAGGCTATGCTACTAACGATGCAGCAACAAAATGGGATGACGGACCTTCAAACAGTAGCATCAACAATTGTGAATAAATTGACAGCTCAGCAACTTCTATCACATGAGCAATTAGGGGCATTTCATCAGTATGTTTTTTCAATTCCTTTACAGCTAGGAGCATTCCATACAAATATGACGATGCAATGGGAAGGCCAAAAGAGTGAAGATGGACAATTAAACCCTGATTATTGCCGCATCTTATTTTATTTAACGTTAGAACATTTGCAAGAGACAGTCGTTGATGTCATGATTCAAAATCGAATTGTATCGGTAACGATTCATAATGAGCATGATCAACCTCATTCATTGATCAGCCTATTAACACCAACGTTAAGAAATGCATTACAGCAAAAAGAGTATCAGCTCCTTTCTGTTAATTGGAAAAAGTTAAATGAGGTAGAGCAAAAACAACAAACAAGTGATCAAAACTATTCAACTTATAGAGGAGTTGATGTTCGCATATGAGTGAACAAGGTTCTAAATGTAAACAAGCTGTTGCCCTTCGGTATGACCCAGCACTTGAGCCTGCTCCTAAAGTAATGGCAAAAGGAAAAGGATATGTCGCTGAGGAAATTATAGCTAGAGCAAATGAGCATTCAATTCCCTTACAGGAGGATGCTTCATTAGTTGAATTGTTATCGCAATTAGAGATACATCAAGCTATTCCAAATGAATTATATGAGGTAGTAGCGGAGGTTTTTTCATATATTTATCAAGTGGATCAGCATCGTTCAACTCAAGGTGAATGATCCCCACTAAGTTGAGTATGATAAGTATTGAGGTAGATTCATTTGGAGGGAATGTATGAAAAACAGGGAAAAACAACAAGAATTTGGTCGCGAGCTTCATCCTCACAGCGTGCAAGAAATGGATGCGAAAGCCATAATGTTTAAGAAAAAATCAAATAAGAGCCAAAAAGAAAAACAGCACAAGGAAGATCCCTCAATAAAAAGGAAAAAATGAATGATGCGAGCATCACGCATGCTCGCTTTTTTTCGATCATTTGATAAAAGTCGTTAATAAAAGACAGAATTCGTCGATTTTTTTAAATTCTTTTTTTTTGTAAGGGTTTTATCTCCCATAACAATCCAATCCATGATAAAATGGTAGAGGATTTCATACAAATCTTGAAGTGATGCTACGGCATACATGTAATTGATAGGAGGCTGGAGAGAGAATGAATATCCACGAGTATCAAGGAAAAGAGCTTCTACGTAAGTATGGTGTTGCTGTGCCGAATGGGAAAGTAGCATTTTCTGTTGAAGAAGCAGTAGAGGCAGCGAAGGAATTAGGATCAAGTGTTTCAGTTGTGAAGGCGCAAATCCACGCAGGTGGCCGTGGTAAGGCGGGTGGAGTTAAAGTAGCGAAGAACCTTGATGAAGTTCGTACATACGCTGACGAAATTTTAGGAAAAACGCTTGTTACTCATCAAACAGGTCCAGAAGGTAAGGAAGTAAAGCGCTTACTCGTTGAAGAAGGATGCGATATTAAAAATGAGTACTACGTAGGACTTGTTTTAGATCGTGCGACTTCACGAGTGGTAATGATGGCATCTGAAGAGGGCGGTACCGAAATTGAAGAAGTAGCTGAAGCAACTCCTGAGAAAATTTTTAAAGAAGTTGTGGATCCTGCTGTTGGTCTTCAAGGATTCCAAGCACGCCGATTAGCATTTAACATTAATATTCCAAAAGAGCTAGTTGGTCAAGCTGTTAAATTTATGATGGGTCTATACAAAGTATTTATTGAAAAGGATTGTTCCATTGCTGAAATTAACCCTCTTGTTACGACAGGTGATGGTAAAGTAATGGCTCTCGATGCGAAATTAAATTTTGATTCAAATGCATTATACCGTCAAAAGGACATTCTTGAGTACCGAGATCTTGAAGAAGAGGATGTAAAAGAAATCGAGGCTTCTAAATATGATTTAAGTTATATCTCTTTAGATGGCAACATCGGTTGCATGGTTAACGGTGCTGGATTAGCAATGGCAACGATGGATATCATTAAACACTATAATGGCGATCCTGCAAACTTCCTTGATGTAGGTGGTGGCGCGACAGCTGAAAAAGTAACAGAAGCGTTTAAAATTATCCTATCCGATGAAAACGTTAAGGGTATCTTCGTTAACATCTTTGGAGGCATTATGAAATGCGATATTATTGCAGAAGGTGTTATTGAGGCAACGAAGCAAGTAGGTTTAGATATTCCTTTAGTTGTTCGTTTGGAAGGAACGAATGTTGATCTAGGTAAGAAGATTTTAAACGAATCTGGTCTTAATATTACAGCAGCTGATTCAATGGCTGACGGCGCACAAAAAATCGTGTCATTAGTACAATAGAAAGGCGGGACGTGGAGAATGAGTATCCTCATTAATAAAGATACAAAGGTAATTGTTCAAGGTATTACAGGTGCAACTGGTTTATTCCATACACAGCAAGCGGTAGAATATGGTACAAATATCGTTGGTGGGGTGACGCCAGGTAAAGGTGGGACAGAGGTAGAAGGAATACCTGTGTTTAATACAGTTGAAGAAGCAGTAAAAGCAACAGGAGCAAACGCTACTGTCATTTATGTTCCACCGGCATTCGCAGCAGATGCGATTATGGAAGCTGCCGATGCTGAGTTAGATTTAGCGATTTGTATTACAGAAGGAATTCCTGTGATGGATATGGTTAGTGTGAAGCGTTACCTTGAAGGTAAGAAAACACGCCTAGTAGGCCCTAACTGCCCAGGAGTGATCACACCTGAAGAATGTAAGATTGGGATTATGCCAGGATACATTCATAAGAAGGGTCATGTTGGTGTTGTATCTCGTTCTGGTACGCTGACATATGAAGCCGTACATCAATTATCAACAAATGGAATTGGTCAATCGACTGCAGTAGGAATTGGTGGAGATCCAGTTAATGGAACGAACTTCATTGATGTGTTAGAACAATTTAATGAAGATCCTGATACGTATGCAGTTATTATGATTGGTGAAATCGGTGGTACAGCAGAAGAGGAAGCGGCTGAATGGGTAAAGGCAAACATGAAAAAGCCAGTAGTTGGCTTTATTGGTGGTCAAACAGCTCCTCCAGGAAAGCGTATGGGCCATGCTGGAGCGATTATTTCAGGTGGTAAAGGGACTGCATCTGAAAAGATTAAAACGCTTGAGAGCTGCGGTATAAAAGTTGCAGAAACACCATCTGTAATGGGTGAGACGCTTATCTCTGTATTAAAAGCGAATGATTTATTAGAGAAATGTACGACTCATAAAGTAGCCAAGTAAAGAGAAGAAAGAGGCCGAGACAGAGCGCATGTGTTTAACTGAGTATCTGAACGTTGTGAGAACATTGTGGATGAAGTATATTTCAGAAGCGGTTTATTTTCAACGCCATCTATTCTTTTCGGATTCTCATGAATTGAAACACTGTTGTCTCAGTCTCTTTTCTACTTAATCTAATGACACGCGTGATGGAAAGGAGTTTGTTATGGATGATTGGCGTAATCGATTCATTCATCTGCACAGCTGTCGAGGTATGACGTGGAAATTACTTTATTACCTATTAAAAAAAGATCCTGACTTAAAGACGATTTATACTTATACGATCCCGCAACTTCAAAAGGCATTTCAATTAACCGATCAACGCGCGATAGCTCTTCACCATGATCTTCATGCTTGTCCTCCTAATGACCTCATTCAGCAATATGAAAAGCAACAAATTATCCCGATTACGATTTTGGATTCTAATTATCCTCTTTCACTAAAAAACATTCACGATCCACCCTTTGTTCTTTATGTAAAAGGTAAAATAGACTATTTGTCTAATTCAAAGTGTATAGCTGTTATTGGAACAAGACGACCGAGTAACGAAGGGTCCAAAAAGGTTTATCATTTAATAGGCCCGTTGATTAGAGACAATTGGACGATTGTTAGTGGTCTTGCTGAAGGTATCGATACATTGGCTCATAAAGCAGCTATTTTCAATAATGGAAAAACCATTTCGGTGTTAGGCTCAGGCTTTCATCATATTTATCCTAAGAAGAATGAAGCTCTATATATAGAAATGTCGAAAAATAATTGTGTCATTTCTGAATATCCTCCCCACACCTCTCCGCGTAAGTGGCATTTTCCTGCTAGGAATCGTATTATTAGTGGACTATCCCAAGGAATTATAGTTGTCGAAGCAAAAGAAAAAAGTGGCTCGTTGATTACGGCAGATCAGGCGTTAGAACAAGGTAGGGATGTTTTTGCTGTACCAGGTTCTATTTTTTCGGACACATCTAAGGGTACAAATCGACTTATCCAAGAAGGAGCAAAGTTGATCTTAAATAGTCATGATTTACTTGAAGAATTACCCCGTTTCCATGAATAATTTTGTCAAATTATCGTTCTATTTCTACATCATAAGAAAGAAAAATTTCACTTTTTTTAGTAATTAGTTTGACAAATGAAGAAAACCTGTTCCATAATAGGGAAGATTTTAATTATTCTTAGAGAGGGAGTCTTATATGGCCGATTATTTAGTAATCGTAGAATCTCCCGCAAAAGCAAAGACCATTGGGAAATATTTAGGAAAAAAATATATTGTCAAAGCATCAATGGGACATGTTAGAGACTTACCAAAAAGTCAAATGGGAGTTAATGTTGAACAGAATTACGAACCGAGATATATTACCATCAGAGGAAAAGGACCAGTATTAAAGGAATTAAAAACAGCTGCAAAAAAAGTAAAACGAATTTATTTAGCAGCTGACCCCGATCGAGAAGGGGAAGCAATTGCTTGGCATCTTGCTCATAGTCTGAACATGGATGAGCATTCTGAATGTCGCGTTGTCTTTAATGAAATTACAAAAAATGCGATAAAGGAAGCATTCAAGACACCACGTCAAATTAATATGGATTTAGTAGATGCTCAGCAAGCGAGAAGGATTCTTGATCGGTTGGTTGGCTATAATATTAGTCCATTATTATGGAAGAAAGTGAAGAAAGGATTAAGTGCAGGAAGAGTTCAGTCTGTTGCTGTCAAGATGATCATCGAGCGAGAGAAAGAAATCCAAAGCTTTAATCCAGAAGAGTATTGGAATATTCAAGCTCAATTTTTCCTTGGGAAGGAATCATTTGATGCTAAGTTTTATGGTTTAGACGGAAAGAAGAAAGAGCTAGGAAGCGAAGAGGATGTACAGAATATTTTATCTAAGCTTAATTCCGATAGCTATAATGTGACATCTGTGAAGCGGAAGGAAAGAAAACGCAATCCAGTCAACCCATTTACAACGTCTTCCTTACAGCAAGAAGCGGCTCGGAAGTTAAATTTTAGAGCGAAGAAAACGATGATGATTGCGCAACAGTTATATGAAGGTGTTGAAATTGGTAAAGAAGGCACAGTCGGTTTGATAACGTACATGAGAACTGATTCAACTCGTATTTCTGAAACGGCTCAACAAGAAGCGCGAACTTACATTATAACAGCCTATGGTGAAGAATATACACGTCAAGGTAAGCGTGAAGTTAAATCAGATAAGAAAGCTCAAGATGCTCACGAAGCAATACGACCTACATCAGTAGATAAAGACCCGAAAACAATCAAAAGCTACTTATCTAGAGATCAATATCGATTGTATAAGCTTATTTGGGAGCGTATGGTCGCTAGTGAGATGGCACCTGCTGTGATGGATACGATGTCAGTTGATATTGAGCAAAATGGTGTGTTATTTCGAGCTACGGGTTCAAAAATCAAATTCCCAGGCTTCATGAAAGTGTATATTGAAGGAAATGACGATGGAAAAAAAGAAGAGGATCGATTTTTGCCAAATTTAGAGGAAGGACAAACGGTTGAGAAGGATGAAATAGAACCTAGTCAACACTTTACTCAACCGCCACCTCGTTACACCGAAGCAAGGCTTGTTAAAACGATGGAAGAACTCGGAATTGGTCGTCCTTCTACATACGCACCTACACTAGATACTATACAAAGGCGTGGATACGTTGCTTTAGAAGATAAACGCTTTGTTCCAACAGAACTCGGAGAAATTGTATTGGAGTTAATTGTTGAATTTTTCCCAGAGATATTGGATGTGGAGTTTACTGCTAAAATGGAAGGTAACTTAGATTCCATTGAAGAAGGTGCCAATGAATGGGTGAACATTATTGATGACTTCTACCGTTCCTTTGAAAAACGTTTATCTGTTGCGGAAGAGGAAATGAAGGAAGTTGAAATTCGTGATGAGCCAGCCGGAGAAGATTGTGAAAAGTGCGGGCATGAAATGGTTTATAAAATGGGTCGTTATGGAAAATTCATGGCATGTTCGAATTTTCCGGATTGTCGTAACACGAAAGCGATTGTCAAAGACATTGGTGTAAAATGTCCGACCTGTAAGGAAGGTAATATCGTTGAGCGTCGAAGTAAAAAACGCCGAATTTTCTATGGATGTGACCGATACCCAGAATGCGAATTCATTTCATGGGATAAGCCAATCGCGAGGCCCTGTCCGAAATGTAGCAGTATGCTTGTTGAGAAGAAATCAAAAAAAGGTGTCCATGTAGAATGCTCGTCGTGTGATTACCGTGAAGAAACGAATTAGTTTAAATAAAGCATGAGAAAGGGGCTAAGACAAGATTGGTATTCTTGTTGCTTGGCCCCTTGAACATGTTATAATGACAGCATTAGATTGTTTAGTCATATTGGAGGAACGAAGATGTCACAACCGTACGTAAATGTTATTGGGGCAGGTCTTGCAGGAAGTGAAGCGACATGGCAGCTAGCAAAGAGAGGAATTCAGGTTCATTTGTATGAAATGCGACCAGTTAAACAAACACCAGCTCACCATACAGATAAATTTGCTGAATTAGTATGTAGTAATTCATTAAGAGGGAATGCTTTAACAAATGCAGTAGGTGTTCTTAAGGAGGAAATGAGAGCTCTTGATTCTGTCATAATACAATCTGCTGATCGTGCTTCAGTTCCTGCTGGTGGTGCTTTGGCAGTTGATCGGCACGAATTTGCTAGTTTGGTCACGTCAAATGTTAAAAACCATCCATTCGTTACCGTGTTTAACGAAGAAATAACGGAGCTTCCAGAAGGTCCAACGATTGTTGCAACTGGCCCGCTAACTTCAGAATCATTATCAAAGCAACTTCGCAACTTAACTGGCGAAGAGTATTTATATTTTTATGATGCAGCGGCTCCTATAATCGAAACAGAATCGATTAATATGGATAAGGTATATTTAAAATCAAGGTATGATAAAGGCGAAGCAGCTTACTTAAATTGTCCAATGACTGAGGAAGAATTTGATCGCTTTTATGAAGCATTAATTCTAGCCGAAACGGTTCCGCTTAAGGAATTTGAAAAAGAAATATTCTTTGAAGGCTGTATGCCAATTGAAGTGATGGCAAAGCGTGGTCGGAAAACGATGCTATTTGGACCGATGAAACCAGTAGGACTAGAGGACCCGAAAACAGGGAAACGACCATTTGCAGTTGTCCAGCTAAGACAAGATAACACATCTGGAACGTTATATAACATTGTTGGATTTCAAACACATTTAAAGTGGGGACCACAAAAAGAAGTGATTCGCCTCATCCCTGGATTAGAGGAAGCAGAAATTGTTCGTTACGGAGTGATGCATCGAAATACGTTTATTAACTCGCCAAATTTATTAAAGCCAACGTATCAATATAAACATAAAGAAGAACTGTTTTTTGCTGGACAAATTACAGGTGTTGAAGGATACGTGGAATCTGCTGCAGCTGGGCTTATTGCAGGCATTAATGCAGCTAAGTTAATAAAAGGGGAAGAGTTAGTTACCTTTCCTGAATGGACAGTGATTGGAAGTATGGCACAATATATTACAACGGCTAACCCAAAGAATTTCCAACCGATTAATGCTAATTTCGGCTTGTTACCACCATTGGAAAAGCGAATTAAAAATAAGAAAGAAAGATATGAACATTTAGCTGAAAGAGCATTAGATACAATTCAGAATTTTGTGAAAAAAGTGTAAATAAGATTGTCAGGGCTACTAAATCATGATAAAATTTAGTAGCTTTTTACTTGAAGTGGTGATTTTAACCAATGAGTAATATCGACTAGATTAAAATGACTTTCGATATTTGTTGTGTTAAATGGAAATGTAGTTAATGATGAAGGTGAAGGAGTGTCCTATGCTGCAAAAGTCGAATTGGATACAATTATTTATTCAGTACCTTCAAATGGAAAAAAATTGTTCAATCCATACGGTGCGAAGTTATGAAGGTGATTTACTCCATTTTGCTCATTTTATTGAGCAGTTAGGTGTAGTCTGCTATACAGATGTTCTTTCGGATCATGTAAAAAAGTATTTAACAGAGTTGTTTGAAAAAAAATATGCAAGAAAAACGGTATCAAGAAAAATTTCAACCTTAAGAAGCTTTTACTCGTTTCATCAACGAGAGGAAAGGGTAAAGGATAATGTTTTTACGTTTATCCATTTACCTAAATCCGAACATAAATTACCAAATTTCTTGTACGAGGAAGAAATGAATCATTTATTTGAAGGGCTTTCAGGTCATCGGCCAATTGACCAACGTGACCGAGCACTTTTAGAATTATTATATGCGACGGGAATGCGTGTAAGTGAGTGTAGTCAGTTGCTCATAGAACATGTTGACTTTTCAATTGGAACGGTTTACCTCATGGGGAAAGGTCAAAAAGAACGCTATGTCCCTATAGGCTCTTACGCTTTAGACTCTATCTATACATATATTCACAATGGTAGGGTGCAATTAGCGGAAAAGGCGAAAGATTCGAATCAGTCTCTTTTTTTGAACTACCGTGGTGGGCGATTATCTGAACGAAGTATTCGAACGATTATACAAAAGAGAATGGATCAAACTGCATTACAGAAAAAGTTACGCCCCCATGATATCCGCCATTCCTTTGCTACACACCTATTAAATAATGGAGCTGATTTAAGGGTAGTACAGGAATTATTAGGTCATGAGCATTTATCGACAACCCAAATTTATACCCATGTAACGAAGGAACGGTTACGCGACGTGTATAAACAGCATCATCCAAGGGCATAAACGAATAAAGAAGGAGGAGAAGAAATGAGCGACTTTCATGCTACAACGATTTTTGCTATTCATCATAATGGAAAATGTGCAATGGCTGGTGACGGACAAGTAACGTTTGGAAATGCTGTTGTGATGAAACATACAGCAAAAAAAGTCAGAAAATTATTTCAAGGGAAGGTTATTGCCGGTTTTGCCGGTTCAGTTGCTGACGCTTTCACACTATTTGAAAAATTTGAAGGGAAGCTTGAAGAATATCATGGAAATCTTCAAAGAGCAGCTGTTGAGTTAGCGAAAGAATGGCGAAATGATAAGGTGCTTCGTAGACTTGAAGCTATGCTAATCGTTATGAATAAAGAAAGCCTATTGCTCGTTTCAGGGACAGGTGAGGTCATTGAGCCTGATGATGGGATCATTGCGATCGGTTCTGGTGGAAATTATGCTTTATCCGCTGGTCGTGCATTAAAAAATCATGCTCCCGAACTAACTGCCTCTGATATCGCAAGGGCATCATTGGAGACTGCTGGAGAAATTTGTGTGTATACAAACTTACATATTACGGTAGAAGAATTACATTAAAACGATAGGAGTGAACAAATTGGAAGCTAATTTAACTCCACGACAAATTGTAGATCGGTTAAATGAATTTATTGTTGGTCAAGAACAAGCGAAGAAATCGGTTGCTATCGCTTTAAGAAACCGTTATCGCCGTAGTTTACTTGATGAGAAATTAAAAGACGAAGTTACACCTAAAAATATATTAATGATTGGCCCGACAGGTGTTGGTAAAACCGAAATTGCAAGAAGACTTGCAAAGTTAGTAGGTGCTCCATTTGTGAAAGTGGAAGCAACGAAATTCACAGAGGTAGGTTATGTAGGCCGTGACGTTGAATCCATGGTACGAGACTTGGTCGAGACGAGTGTTCGAATTGTAAAGAAGGAAAAGGTTGAAAAGGTCCGTTCACAAGCAGAAAAAATGGCCAATGATCGAATTGTCGAATTACTCGTACCAACAGGGAAAAAATCATCTTCTTATAAAAACCCTTTTGAAATGATTTTCGGACAGCAGAATGAAGAAAATGAAAGTGAGCCTCAAGAAGTAGATTCACTAAATGAGACAAAACGCAAAATGGCTCACAAGCTTGCATTAGGTGAATTAGAAGATCATATGGTTACAATTGAAGTCGATGAACAATCACAGAATTTTATGGATATGTTTCAAGGGGCTGGTATGGAGCAGATGGGAATGAATATGCAGGAGATGCTTGGAGGAATGCTACCTAAAAAGCGTAAGAAGCGTCGTCTTCCCATTTCGGATGCTCGGAAAGTTCTTGTTGACGAAGAAGCCCAAAAGCTAATTGATCCCGATGAGGTAAATCAAGAAGCGATTACAAAAGCTGAGCAGTTAGGGATTATTTTTATTGATGAAATTGATAAAGTTGCAAGTAAGGGGCAGCAGTCAGCTGATGTTTCGCGAGAAGGGGTTCAACGAGACATTTTACCGATCGTAGAGGGCTCAACGATTATGACAAAATATGGAGCGATTAAAACGGATCATATTCTTTTTATTGGTGCAGGTGCTTTTCATATTGCAAAGCCATCTGACTTAATACCTGAACTTCAAGGTAGATTCCCTATTCGTGTCGAATTGTCTAATTTAACAGTCGATGATTTTGTCCGCATCTTAATCGAGCCTAATAACGCCTTATTAAAACAATATAGTGCACTTCTAGAAACGGAAGGTATAAGAGTAGTCTTTTCAGACGATGCTGTTCATAAGATTGCGACAATTGCGACGGAAGTCAATCAGGATACTGAAAATATTGGTGCCAGAAGGCTACATACATTACTTGAGCGTTTGTTAGAGGATCTTTCCTTTGAGGCGCCAGATATCAATTTAGAGGAAATTGCTATTACTCCAGAGTACGTGGAAGAGAAACTTGCAACTATTGCAAAGAATCGTGATTTAAGTCGATTTATTTTATAACTAAGAAAGTATTTAAATGGATAGAGACTGAATATGAAAAGAAAGCATATTGGTCACGTAGATAAGAGGAGGCAATAAAATGAATCTATTATCAAGAACACGAAAAATTAATGAGATGCTACAAAAGACAGTTGGTCAGCATGTTAACTTTAATGACATGGCCGAGACGTTATGTGAAACGATCGCTGCTAACATATTTGTCGTTAGTCGAAGAGGAAAACTGCTAGGGTATGCGATAAAACAAGAAATTGAAAATGAACGAATGAAGAAAATGTTAGAAGAAAGGCGTTTTCCTGAAGAGTATACAGAAGGTTTATTTAAAATTGATCATACGTCTGCTAATATCGGAATTGACAGCGAATTTACAGCTTTTCCGGTTGAAAATAAAGATTTGTTTAAAAATGGACTAACGACAATTGTACCCATACAAGGAGGAGGTCAACGACTAGGTACATTAATCCTCTCAAGGTTAAATGACACGTTTAATGATGATGATTTAGTATTAGCGGAATATGGTGCAACCGTAGTTGGGATGGAAATCCTTCACGAGAAAACACAGGAAATTGAAGAAGAAGCTCGTAGCAAAGCAGTTGTTCAAATGGCCATTAGTTCCTTATCCTATAGTGAGCTTGAAGCTGTTGACCATATCTTTCACGAGTTAGATGGGCGAGAAGGCTTGCTTGTCGCAAGTAAGATTGCTGATCGTGTAGGAATTACGAGATCAGTTATTGTTAACGCATTAAGAAAGCTCGAAAGTGCTGGAGTGATTGAATCGCGTTCTTTAGGAATGAAAGGAACGTACATTAAAGTATTAAATGATAAATTTCTCATTGAATTAGAGAGAGTAAATAGTAAGTAAATAGAAAACCAACAGGTTGTAATAAATCTGTTGGTTTTTTATTATGCTGAGAATATTTGTATTAAATATACAAAAAACAGGGGAAAAAGTAAGTTTAAAATAACAAAAAAATGATAGGTAATTATTTCTATTTCACCATAGAGCTTAGAATAGAGTTTAAATGTAAATCAACTTATGATCCATTCTAACGTTCTACAATGGGTCCTTCGAATGGAAAATCGACATATTTTTAAAAAATTGTCGATTAAAATACGTAAATCATGTACAATTAAGACCAATGAACTATATATATATGATTCTTTCGTAGTAAAAAAGCTTTTTGTGAAATATGGGTTAGACTTTTCGTTCTATATTTATTACAATTTTCATAGAACGTGTAGAAAAATGTATAAAAACGAACGCATAATTTGACAAAAGGGGTGTGCCTGCATGAATCTCTTCGGAAGTTCTTCCTTTAGAGCGCTCGAAACAGGGTTAAATGGTGCGCAAGTTCGACAAAATGCTATCTCTCAAAATATTGCTAATGTCGACACGGCCAATTATAAAGCGAAGCAAGTGGAATTTAAGCATTTGTTAAATGAAGCTGTAAATCAAACTGGATTGAGAGCAAACAGAACACATGAACAACATTATGAATTTAAATCGGCGCGAAACACCGGTCCAATCGTGACGGAAAATAGACAAACCGAATTTAATCATAATGGCAATAATGTAGATGTCGACCGTGAAATGTCTGAATTAGCTAAAAATCAAATCTATTACAATGCTTTAATTGATCGATTGAATGGAAGTTTCCAAAGCCTTGAGTCTGTCATTAGAGGAGGCCGTTAACAATGACCATATTTCATGGGTTTAATACTAGTGCATCAGCTCTAACGGCGAAGCGATTACGTATGGATGTCGTTTCAGCTAATATAGCTAATGCCGATTCGACAAGAGCAAATATGGTAGATGGTCAATGGGAACCTTATCGTCGGAAAATGGTTGTTACATCACCAAATGAACCTTCATCTTTTTCTAATCAATTGAAAAGAGCGATGGGAAAGACAGAGTCGACTGTTGGTCATGGAGTAAAAGTAGACCGAATCATTGATGATCAGACACCTTTTAAGCAAGTGTATAATCCAGATCACCCAGATGCGAATGAGGAAGGATATGTACAAATGCCTAATGTCGATCCACTACGTGAAATGGTTGATTTAATGTCGACAACAAGATCGTATGAAGCAAATGTAACGGCATTAAACGGAACAAAGAACATGCTTTTAAAAGCGCTTGAGATAGGTCGATAAGGAGTGAGTAACAATGGATGTGAGATTAACACCATTTGAAACAAGAGAGCTTTCAGGTATTAATCGTAATACATATACACCTGGTGAAGCGCAGGAGTCATTTAAAAAAGCGTTAAATGAAGCGATCTCGGATGTCAATCAACTTCAAAAGGAATCACAGCATAAAACAGAGCTATTAGCAAAAGGTGAGATTAACGATTTACATGATGTAATGATTACTGGTCAAAAGGCTAGTGTTTCATTGCAAGCGACGATAGAAGTAAGAAATAAGGTAATTGAAGCATATCAAGAGATTATGAGAATGCAAGTGTAATACTTGTGCCCAATAGTGGGGCGTTGTTACTTGTTTTGATTCAGGAGGACACATGAACGAGAAACTAATGAATTATAAAGAGAAAATAAATGAATTGTGGAAAGAACGTTCAAAAAAGCAACAAGTTGTCATTATATCTGCGATTGTTTCAATTATCTTAGCGTTAGCATTAGTCGCGTTTTTTTCGACTAGGACAAACTATGAACCATTGTATAGCAATTTAACTTTAGCAGAAACGGGTCAAATAAAAGAAACACTTGATGCTAGAGGAATTCCTTCTACAGTGTCAGATAGTGGTACTTCGATTTTAGTTCCAAAGGATCTCGTTGATACATTAAAAGTAGAGTTGGCTGCAGAAGGCTTACCGAGCAGTGGAACAATTGATTACTCTTTTATCCAAGACCAAATGGGTTTTGGGATGACAGATAATGAATTTAACGTCATGGAACGTGCATCCATGCAAACTGAGCTATCAAGGCTTATTCGAAATATGAACGGTGTGAACAATGCTAATGTCATGATTACACTCCCAGAAGAAAGTGTTTGGTTAAATGCTGCTCAGGATTCATCAACAGCTGCGGTTGTATTAGACTTAGCTCCAGGGCATCAACTTGATTCTAGTCAAGTAAGAGCATTATACCACCTTGTATCGAGAAGTGTACCAAACTTGCCTATAGATAATATCGTCATTTCTGATCAAATGTTTAATGATTACTATTATGAGGATCAAGATAATGAAACACAAACAACTTTAACTGCCTTTGAACAACAGCGAACTATACAAAATGAAATTGAACGTGATTTAACACGTAATTTGCATCAAATGTTAGGAACTATGGTTGGACAAGATAGTGTCGTTGTTTCTGTTACAACAGATATTGATTTTACTCAAGAGAATCGTACAGAGGAATTAGTTGAGCCTGTAGATATTGACAATATCGAAGGGATTGCTGTCAGTATTGAACGAATTGAAGAGGCCTATAGTGGTGAAGGGTTTGAAGAAGGTGGAATTGAAGGCACCGGTGATGGCATTCCTAACTACCCTGGTGCATTAGGACAAGGTCCAGTCGATTGGGAACGAACTGAGGAACGAATTAACAATGAAGTTAACCGTATTAATCGTGATATTGTAGAAAGTCCTTATAAAATTCGTGATCTTGGTATTCAAGTGATGGTTGAACCACCAGAAGGATTAGAAACATTACCACAAGATCAGCTTAACGATATCCAACAAATATTAGGAACAATCGTTCGCACGAGCATTTCAAGTGTTTACGCAGATGAATTAACAGAGGATGAAATTGAAGGGAAAATAGTCGTAAGCTCTCACCCTTTCGATGGAAGAGTGGTAATGGATCAAGAACCAATGATGACAATTCCAACATGGGTCTACGTTGTTGGTGGAGTGTTAGTTGCTTTAATATTAATTTTACTGTTTATTTTAATGAGAAATAGAAGAAGAAAGCTTGAAGATGAGTCAGTGGACGGATCATTAGCCGCGAATGCACCATTTGATTTACCTGAATTACCTGATGAAGATACATCTGAAGGAGCAGCAAAAAGAAGACAACTAGAAAAGCTGGCTAAAGAAAAACCTGAAGACTTTTCTAAATTACTACGAACTTGGTTATCAGAAGATTAGGAGGGAAGTAAATGGCTGTATCAAAAAAAGGAATTACAGGAAGGCAAAAAGCTGCCATACTTCTGATTTCTCTTGGTCCAGATGTTTCAGCACAAGTGTATAAACACCTTTCAGAAGAAGAAATTGAGAAATTAACACTGGAAATAGCTAATGTTCGTAAAGTGGATAGTGAATTAAAAGAAGAAATACTCGAACAATTTCATTCTTTAGTGTTGGCACAGGATTATATAGCACAAGGTGGAATAGGCTATGCAAAAAGTATATTAGAAAAGGCATTAGGTGAAGAAAATGCGATGGGAATTATTAATCGTTTAACTTCCAATTTACAAGTAAGACCTTTTGATTTTGCTCGTAAGGCAGATCCATCTCAAATTTTGAACTTCATTCAAAATGAGCATCCACAAACGATTGCGCTTATCTTATCTTACTTAGAATCAGAGCAGTCGGGGCAAATCTTATCAGCATTGCCTCAAGAGGTACAAGCTGATGTCGCGAAAAGAATTGCTGTTATGGACAGTACGTCTCCGGAAATTATTAATGAAGTGGAAGCTATTCTTGAACAAAAGTTGTCTTCAACGGTGACTCAAGATTATACCGAGGCTGGTGGTATTGAATCAGTTGTCGAAGTGTTGAATAGTGTTGATCGAAGTACAGAACGAACGATTCTAGATGCATTAGAAATACAAGACCCAGAATTAGCAGAGGAAATTAAGAAGAGAATGTTTGTGTTTGAAGACATTGTTACATTAGATAATCGTAGTATTCAGCGAGTCATTCGTGATGTTGAAAATGAAGATCTACAGCTATCTCTGAAGGTAGCAAGTGAGGAAGTTAAGGAAATTATCTTCAGTAATATGTCTCAAAGAATGGCTGAAGCATTTAAAGATGAGATGGAATTTATGGGTCCAGTTCGTTTAAAAGATGTAGAAGAAGCTCAAACGAGAATAGTATCTGTGATTAGAACGCTAGAAGAAGCTGGAGAAATCGTAATTGCACGTGGTGGAGGAGACGATATTATTGTCTAAAATCATCAAATCAACTCATTCTAATGCCAATCAGGCGTCAAAAAAAACGATTTCTATTATAAAAAGATTTCAACGGGATGATGAAATAAGCCATAGTCAAGAGAATGATAACAACTTAGAGAACGAGCAAGGTAATACAGAAGAAGATGAAAAAAATACTCTAAATCGCTTAAAAAAGGACATAGAGCAACAAAAAGCAGAAGCTGAAGCAATCCTTCATCAAGCTCACCAAGAAGCTGACGATATTCGACAACAGATTAAAGAGCAGCTTGAACATGCTGAACAAGAGAAAGACCAGCTCTTTGAGCAAGCGAAACAAAATGGATATGAAGAAGGCTTTAGTAAAGGTCAAAACGATGGCCTTCAATCCTATAATGAATTAATTGATCAGGCGAAAAATATTGTCACTCAATCAGAGCAGCAATTTAATCACCGAATTGAGGAAGCCGAACCTTTAATCATTGAGTTAGCAACGGCTTTAGCTAAGCGGATTATCGGGAATCAATTAATAGATGATCAACAAAATTGGACAAGCATGTTAAAACAGGTAATAAATGAAGTTCGTGAGCATGAAGATGTGAAAATTTATGTGCATCCTGATTGGTATGAGCTTACAGTCAGTCAGCAGGAAGAACTAGTGCAATTATTAAGCCATTGTGATCATCTTTTTATATACCCTGATGCTGGATTGATGAAACATGGGTGCGTCATTGAAACAAAGCATGGACGTATTGATGCAAGTATGGATCGTCAGTTAAAGGAGTTAAAATCGCAGTTATTAGCAAAGCTCAAGGAGGATTCACGTTGAATGTTCAATCTTTACCAGAATTAATTCCGCAGCTTTCTCCATTTAAATGGTACGGAAAAGTAACGCGAGTCATTGGTCTAATGATTGAATCGAAAGGTCCGCAAGCTTCTATTGGAGACCTCTGCTATATAACAACAGGAAGAAATTCAATGACAAGAGTAAGAGCAGAGGTCGTTGGCTTCAGAGATGAATTTGTTTTGCTAATGCCATTAAACGGAACATCCGAAATAGCTCCTGGTAGTTTAGTAGAAGCGACAGGAAGACCACTAGAAATTAAAATAGGCACTCAGCTAATAGGTTCGATTGTAGATGGTTGTGGTGAATTGTTAACGAAGGAGTCGTTACCAAAAGGGTTATCCAATTTTCAAACAGATAATGACCCTCCAAATCCAATTAAAAGACCACGAATTAAGGAGCTAATGTCCTTAGGAGTAAGATCCATTGACTCTTTATTTACAGTTGGAAAAGGGCAAAGAATAGGTATTTTTGCAGGGAGTGGAGTAGGTAAGAGTACACTATTATCGATGTTAGCGAGAAACTCTGAAGCAGATGTAAATATCATTGCTTTAATTGGAGAACGTGGACGTGAAGTAAAGGACTTCATCGAACGAGATTTGGGTGAAGAAGGGCTGAAGCGCTCTATTGTAGTTGTAGCAACATCAGATCAGCCTGCGTTAATGAGGATAAAAGGGGCGATGACAGCTACGGCCATCGCTGAATATTTTCGCCAACAAGGTATGGATGTTAACTTAATGATGGACTCTGTAACGCGTGTCGCAATGGCACAGCGAGAGATCGGCTTAGCAATAGGGGAACCTCCTACTTCAAAGGGATATACTCCGTCAGTGTTTGCTCTATTGCCTCGTTTATTAGAGCGCTCAGGAACAGATGAAAAAGGTTCTATTACTGCGTTTTATACAGTGTTAGTTGATGGTGATGACTTAAATGAGCCAATTTCTGATGCGGTCCGTGGAATTTTAGATGGACATTTAGTATTAGATCGAAAATTAGCTCAAAAAGGGCAGTTTCCAGCAATCAATGTTCTAAAAAGTATTAGTAGAGTGATGTCTGACATCGTAACGGAAGAGCATAGAAAAGCAGCTGAACGTTTGCGCTATTTCGTTTCTGTATATGAAGACAATGAAGATCTTATTAATATAGGGGCATATAAAAAAGGTAGTTCACCTGAAATTGATAAAGCTATTTTAATGTACCCTCAAATTGTATCATTTCTTAAACAAGCAACAGATGAAAATTCAACCATTGATCAATCAATACAAACGCTTATTAAATTGCTAGGAAATGGTGGTCGATCATGAGTTTTCAATACACATTACAAAAAGTTCTAGAGCTTAAACAATCACAAAAAAATGAATTTGAAGCTGCATATAAAGACGCAACCGATCATTTTGAAAAGGTAGCTACTCAGCTTTATCATCTTTTGAAAAAGAAGGAAGGTTTGGAGGAGATGGCTCGAAATCAATTGCAGCAAGGAACGTCGATTAAGGCCATACAATTTCAAGAAACGACATTGTCACAACTTGAAAAAGAAATATTGATTTTGCAACAACAAACTCAGCAGGCTCGCTTAAAAATGGTGAATAGGCAAGATCAATTAATGAATGCAACTGTTGAAATGAAAAAATATGAAAAAATTAAGCAACGAGAACATGAGCAATACAAAGAAGAATCGAAACGAATAGAACTATTAGAAATGAATGAGTTATCGATTCAAGCATATGCGAATCGTTGAAATTAGGTGAGAAAATGAGTGATAAGGAACGCTCTTATAATAAGTTTCAATTATTCTTTTTAGTTATTTTCATTCCAATTATATTTGGATTAGTGTTGTTTGGTTTTGTTTTTTCTTTAATAGGATATGACGTTATTGGTCAAGCTCAAAAAATAGGTTCAACTATACCTATTGTATCTAATTGGGTTCAGGATGAAGATGAAGAGTTAGAAAACAACACTACAGAACAGCTTGAACAAGTTGAGGCTAATTTGGCTGAAAGCGAAGATGAAGTTACAAGGTTAGAATCAGAATTACAACGAAAAGAATTAGAGATTTTAGAACTTCACGATGAAATTGCAGATCTTCAAGAGGAACTTTTATTTCAAGGTCAAGAAGAAATTAGTATTCAAGAATCACTTGAAGAAATCGGGCAATTGTACGAATTAATGTCTGAAGAGAAAGTTGCGAACGTCTTGAGTCAAATTGATCCGGATGAAGCTGTTTTGCATTTAAGATACGTATCAATTGAACATCGTGCAGCTATTTTAGAGGAAATGGATGATAGTCAGGCTGTTGAATATTTAAGAAGAAAACTGAACGAGTAAACCGGGTTCTTTTGAAAGGAGGTGAAATGAAAAGTTGAATCAATTAATGATGGCACTGGCATACCAGAAACCAAACCTTGTCGTTCAAACGATGGGGAGCAATACTAATTCGATTAAAGAAGAAACGGATTTTTCTCAAGTGCTAGGTGGATTGCTAGAAGGTGACGAGGAGATGGTACAAGACTTCTTAAATCACGACGATATAGAACTGCTTTTGGAAGAATTGGAGGTACCTGAATTTCTGGAATTTAAAAATTGGCTTTCTCAACCGGACGTAAGCGAAATTTGGGATAAGCTCTCTAGTAACCTTCAAGGAGATTTAACTGCAGATGATTGGTTTAAAGAAGAATCGACTGTTGACGAGCAAATGATGATAAGTTTGATCGCGATGTGGCAAGAATACAAAAACCAAGACGAACAAAACAGCATAGAGAATACTACTTTAAATTCAACCGTTATGGGACAGTTAGTTTTAGGGTTAATTCAAAGTCAGATGACTAATCCAAATGATGAAATAAATTCGCTAAAGACACGCGAGGAACAAAATGCAAATCAATTGCGTATTGATCAGGATAGGACCTTAAAGCAGTTTCTTAGAATGCTCATTCAAAATCATGATAGCGGCAACGGGAATAGTCGTAATCGGTTCTTTAATGAGCGATCTCTAAATCAAAACAGTCAGCAAGTAGATTCAAGTTCATTAGCGATCGGACAGATTGTTAAGAGATTAGTAGAATCAATGACTGAAGAAAGAAATAAGGGAAACCAAGTTAGTGAGCGGAAAGTTGAATCAACTATGCTTTCTTTACCGAAAGATCTGAGATTAAATCCATTATTATCTGAAATAGGATCTTATACAACAAGAACTGATCAAGCAACAATTCATGTTGGTGAACAAATGCCTCGTGAAATTCAACAGCAACAATTCATGAGACAGTTTCAAAACTTAATGAGACATGCCACTATGACTCATTCTAAAGAAGGCGTTCAAACCCTTTCCGTGAAGCTGCATCCCGAGCATTTAGGTCGTTTGGATGTACAATTAACGCAAATCAACGGGGTATTGTCTGCCAAAATAATGGTTAGTCAATCAGCAGCAAAGGAACTAATTGAAAGCCAGCTTTCTCAATTAAGACAAGCCTTTATCCAGCAGCAGCTTCCAGTTGAACGTATTGAGATCACGAATCAACAGTCTCAATTGGAAAAAGAAAAGGACAAAGAAGGTTCATCTTCACAACAGCAACGTCAAGATGCGAACGATGACGGACAAGAAGAAAAGCGAGAGTTTCATGAGGAGTTTCAAGATAGTCTTTACTCAATAAATGAACAGGTTTAGGTGTGTGATAATATGCCAACGATAAACGAAAGCTTATATTTACAAGAAAGACAGCAGCAACCGCAAAATACGAATCAAAGTATTTTAGGAAAAGATGACTTTTTAAAATTGTTAATTACTCAATTACAAAATCAAGATCCGTCTAATCCAATGGATGACCGAGAATTTATTGCGCAAATGGCTCAATTTTCTTCCTTAGAGCAAATGACTAATATGAATCAAGCGATGCAATATTCTGTTCATTTACAGCAGAGTCAAAGCTTAGTACAGCATAGTGAGTTAATTGGTAAAACCGTTCAATGGAAACGTGAAGTTGAATTGGATGAATATCGAACGGAAACCGTATACGAAAATCATAAAGTGAAATCAGTTCGTCTAGAAAACGATGGTAAAATTCGTATTTTACTTGAAAATGATCGATGGATTAGCAATGATCAGGTTGTTCAAATTAGTGAAACAACAATAGAAGAATAAAAGGAAGTGAATGTATGGATCCAAGGGTTCAATGGCATCCGTTACCAAATCTTCCGAAATCACCTAATGTTAATACTAATGATAGTCATGCAAAAAAGAAAAACTTTAAAGAAGTTTTTCAAACGGAACTAAACAATGCTACAAAATTAGTATTTACAAAACATGCAAAAAATCGAATGGAATCAAGAGGAATTTCAATTGATGATAACAAATGGATAGAAATCGAAAACAAGGTGGTTGAGGCAAGGAAAAAAGGTATTAAAGAGTCTGTTGTTATTACAGAAGATGCAACTCTATTGATTAATGCACAAACTCATACAATTATTACGGCACTCAATCGAAATGAAGCGAAATCACAAATTTTCTCAAATATTAATGGTACGATTTTAATTGACTAGACTGGACCCGTAAAGGGAAGTCTTTGACTGCTGATCGATAGATGCAGTTTATAAAAAGGAGGATACGTAAATGTTAAGATCGATGTATTCAGGTATTTCGGGTATGAACAATATGCAAACGAAATTAGATGTAATTGGGAATAATATTGCCAATGTCAATACATTTGGCTTTAAAAAAGGCCGTGCGACATTTAAAGATATGATTAATCAACAGATCGCAGGAGCATCCGCGCCTGGAGCTGGTATGGGGGGGACGAACCCTATGCAAGTAGGATTAGGTTCAATGCTCTCTTCTATTGATACAATTCATACTGGCGGTAGCTTACAAAATACGAATCGTGAATTAGACTTAGGGATTTCCGGGGATGGCTTTTTCCGGGTGACCGATGGAGATGCCATTTTTTATACACGTGCTGGAAATTTTTATTTTGATGAAGAGGGTGCAATTGTAACTTCTGGGGGGCTTTACTTACTCGATGATGATGGTGACACAATTTTAGTACCGGAGGACGCACGTAGCTTCAGTATTGGTCAAACAGGTGTCGTAAACTATGTTGATGCAGATGGAGATTTACAAGAAGCAGGTACTATATCATTAGCATATTTTGCTAACCCAGAAGGTTTACAAAAGGAAGGAGATAACCTTTACCAAGTTACCCCTAACTCAGGTGGTGTCAATATAACGACTCCAGGTAATGAAGGTACTGGAGTGGTAGTTGCTGGAACATTAGAAATGTCAAATGTAGATTTATCTGAAGAGTTCACTGAAATGATTGTTGCTCAACGTGCTTTTCAGGCTAATACTCGAATTATTACAACTTCAGATGAAATCCTACAAGAGTTAGTGAATTTAAAACGTTAACGAATGAATGAACCACATAGGAAATACTAAGGAGGGTTGGACTAGGACGCAAACTCCTAGTCCATTTAATCAATTATGATTGAGCTTATAAGAATTAATGGGAAATCTTTTTACCTTAATGTCCTTCTAATTGAACAAATGGAGGCATTTCCAGACACAACCATTACACTTGTGAATGGGAAAAAAATTGTTGTTAAAGATGAAATAGAAGATGTAAAAGTTTTAATTAATAAACAATTTAAAGATCTAGGTCTTTTAGCAACATATAAAGATGTGGGGGGCGCATGATTGTTTAAGAATAAGTTAGTCAATATTATGTTAATCATTTTAGCTGCGCTGACATTACTTGGGGTTATTGTATTTGTCTTATTTAATCAATTTTTAGATAGTCCTGAAGAGGGGCAAGAACCAACGATTGATCAGATTATTAATTTATCTTTTGATACGGATGAAATTACGACAAATTTACAATCAAACGATTTTATTCGAGCCACTTTTCGTATACAAGTGGATAGCAGATCAGCACTATCAGAAATACAAAAGCGTGATTTTCAAATTAACAACATATTATTACGTTCATTATCCAACAAACGTTCTTCAGAGCTAGCTGGTAATGAAGGAATCGTCGATTTTGAAAATAGTATACGAGATGAAATTAATGCATTAATGCAAGAAGGTGAAGTGGTTCAAGTCTACACGACAAGTTGGGTCATACAATAATAACCTCAAATTGCTTTACTGCTTAATTGGATGGAGAGGTGAGGCACTTGGCTGACGTTTTATCTCAAGGCGAAATCGATGCCTTGCTATCAGCAATTTCCACAGGGGAAATGGATGCTGATGAATTGAAAAAAGAAGAAACTGAAAAGAAAGTTAAAGTGTATGATTTTAAAAGAGCTTTAAGATTTTCTAAGGATCAAATTAGAAGTTTGTCGAGAATTCACGAGAACTTTGCTCGTTTATTAACAACTTATTTCTCAGCACAACTGCGTTCATATGTACAAATATCTGTGACGTCAGTTGATCAATTACCATACGAAGAGTTTGTACGTTCCATTCCTTCTATGACAATATTAAATGTCTTTGAACCTTATCCACTAGATGGACGTTTAATCATGGAGATCAACCCGAATATCGCATATGCGATGTTAGATCGTTTACTTGGAGGAAAAGGGTCAAGTATTAACAAAGTTGATTCATTAACAGAAATCGAAACGAAGATTATGTCACAATTGTTTCAAAGAACACTCGATAGTTTTCAAGAAGCTTGGAGTTCTATTATTGAATTAGACCCTGTGATGGAAGAAATAGAAGTTAATCCGCAATTCTTACAGATGGTATCTCCAAATGAAACTGTTGTGGTCATTTCGTTACAGACAACGATTGCAGAGACATCTGGGATGATTAATATTTGTTTGCCACATGTTGTACTAGAAAGTATCTTACCAAAGCTTTCGATGCACTATTGGATGCAAGAGAAGAAAAAAGAGCGAGACGAAGGCGAACTAGAAAAGATTGAACAAAGTGTAAAGAAAGCTCCGTTACTCATTCAAGCTGAGCTTGGAGATTCAGAAATTACGATTCAAGAATTTTTAAGTTTAACTAAAGGTGATGTTATAGAATTGAATCAATCTATCGAAGAGCCATTAGGTGTCCTTGTAGGTGGAGAGAGAAAATATTATGCACAACCAGGTATCTTAAAGAATCGTGTATCTGTGCAAGTAACGGAATTGATTGAGGAGGTTGAGGATGATGAATGATGATATGCTATCCCAAGATGAAATAAACGAATTATTAAAAGGTGTTTCAAGTAGTGAAGATGAGGATAGTTCACAGCCTGATTCAGATAGTGATTTAGGTATTTCAGATTATTTGTCCGATGTTGAACAAGATGCACTTGGTGAAATAGGAAATATTTCATTTGGGAGTGCTTCCACTGCACTGTCAACGTTGTTAAGTCAGAAGGTCGATATTACAACACCGACCTTATCAATAATTAGAAGAGATGAATTGGAGGGTGAATTCCCAAAACCGCATGTAGCCATTCACGTAAATTATACAGAGGGCTTTGAAGGAATGAACTTGCTCGTTATGAAAACTTCGGATGCTGCCATTATTGCTGATTTAATGCTCGGTGGAGATGGAACAAACCCTGATGAAGAGCTAAATGAAATGCATACAAGTGCTGTACAAGAAGCAATGAATCAAATGATGGGATCAGCTTCTACATCTATGTCGACGATTTTCAATAAACGGGTTGATATTTCTCCTCCTGGAATTGATTTAATGGATGTGAAGAATGATGAAGGAACGAAGCATGTTCCTGATGACGATATTTTAGTTAAGATTTCTTTTAGGTTAACGGTCGGAAATTTAATAGACTCAACGATTATGCAATTGGTTACCATTTCTTTTGCTAAAGAGCTTGTGAATGAATTAATGAATCCGAGTATTCCTGAAGAGGAGCCGATATCAAAGCAAGCCGGAGAACCTGTTCAACAACAAGAGGTTGCCCAAGGTGAGACTCATTCAAGTAATCAGTCTTATCCTGAAAATAACTCATATTCTAATTCAACATCAGCACCTCAACCTAGTTATGCGAATCGTGGACAGCAACATCTAGGAGGTCAATTTAA
The DNA here is from genome assembly GCF_041821005.1 of Halalkalibacter sp. AB-rgal2. Lineage (NCBI taxonomy): Bacteria > Bacillati > Bacillota > Bacilli > Caryophanales > Bacillaceae > Halalkalibacter > Halalkalibacter sp. AB-rgal2. Next base: position 87,204 of record NZ_JBGUAV010000004.1, on the reverse strand, counting down.
TCAGCGAGATGTTGATGTACAGCCCGCTGCATTTTCTCAATTTGAAAATCACCAGTTGTCATATGAAGAATCCAATAATTTGAATATGTTGCTTGATATCCCTTTACAGGTAACTGTTGAATTAGGGCGAACAAAGCGCTCGATTAAGGAAATTTTAGAATTTTCACAAGGCTCGATCATTGAACTTGATAAATTAGCTGGTGAACCAGTCGATATTTTAGTTAATCAAAAACTAATAGCAAAAGGTGAAGTTGTAGTCATTGATGAAAACTTTGGTGTTAGGGTTCTTGATATTGTAAGTCAAGAAGCGCGAATTAATCATTTAAAAAAATAGAGTAGGTGAAAGATAGTGGCGAAAAAAGTATTGATTGTTGATGATGCAGCTTTTATGAGGATGATGATTAAGGACATCCTATCGAAAAATGGTTATGAGGTTGTAGGTGAAGCTGCTGATGGTAATCAAGCGGTTGAAAAATATAAAGAATTTTCACCTGATTTAGTGACATTGGATATTACGATGCCTGAAAAAGATGGAATTGCAGCATTAAAAGAAATTATTGCACATGATGGTCAAGCAAAGGTAATCATGTGCTCGGCAATGGGGCAACAATCCATGGTTATTGATGCTATACAATCTGGTGCAAAAGATTTTATCGTAAAACCGTTTCAAGCTGATCGAGTGCTAGAAGCAATTGAAAAAACACTTGCTTAAACGGAAGGCAAATGGGGGTAAGTTGTGAAGATGTTGTTTAAGGCTAGATGGGTGGGTATTATCATATTAGTAATTTGGGGAATAATGCCAATTTCTGCATTTGCTGAAAATCAGGTTTCTTCTGATGAATGTAGTGTGACTCAATTTATTAATGGGGAATGCGAAGAATTTGTTGAGCCGTCCACGTCAACGGAAGAGTCTGAAGAAGGTCAGGTTGACGAAAGTATTTTCCCTGAAACGAATACTTTTGCTATGTTCGCCCAAACCATCTTAGCATTAGCATTCGTCATTATCTTACTATATGTACTATTGCGTTTTGTCGGGAAACGTTCGCAATCTTTTCGCTCAACTCAGATATTGCAGTCGATGGGTGGTGTTCCATTAGGTGGGAATCGATCTGTTCAAATTGTTCGTGTGAACGATCGAATCTTAGTAGTTGGAGTGGGTGAGTCCATTCAATTATTGAAAGAAATTACTGATCCAGAAGAGGTAAAGAAAATGATGTCACAGCAGCAACAAACAATGGAATCTTTTGATCAGCCTATTGACAAAATGATGAGTTGGTTTAGAAAAGGTAAAGGTAGGTCAGACGCACATCCAACAAATCATGATGCATTTAAACAACTGTTAACTAAACAGTTAGGAGAAGTTACTGAAACTCAAAAGAAGGTTCGTGATGAGGTAAGGGAGCGTGGTCATAAATGATGGATTCTTTCATCATTTCAGTCATTAACCCATTGCCTGGATTGGATTTAGATTTTATTACGGAAGAGCCTACAGGAGTTGTAACTACGATTCAACTTCTATTAATATTAACGGTTTTGTCATTGGCGCCTGCTATTTTAATTTTAATGACTAGTTTCACAAGGATTGTGATTGTACTATCGTTTGTCAGACAAGGGTTAGCGACACAAACAATGCCTCCGAACCAAGTCATTATTGGATTGGCATTATTCTTAACGTTTTTTATTATGGCTCCTATTTTTGCAGAAATTAATGAAGTAGCGTTAACACCACTAATCAATGAAGAAATTGATCAAGATGAAGCATTTGAACTTGCTGTAGTGCCATTAAAGGAATTTATGGCGTCACATACAAGGGAAAAAGATCTTGCATTATTTATGGGATATGCTGGGCTAGAACAACCAGAGTCTTTAGATGATATTCCATTAACTGCGCTTGTTCCGGCTTTTGCGATAAGTGAGCTGAAAACGGCCTTTCAAATTGGTTTTCTCATTTTTGTACCATTTCTTGTCATTGATATGATTGTTGCAAGTGTTTTAATGTCGATGGGAATGATGATGCTTCCTCCAATTATGATTGCATTACCATTTAAAATATTGTTGTTTGTGTTAGTAGACGGCTGGTATTTAATTGTTCAGTCTTTGCTTTTAAGTTTTAGTTAGCGGGTGGTGTTGGTTGTGAGTTCAGAATTTATTATAAGTATGGCGGAAAATGCGGTTTGGGTTGTCCTATTTGTTGCGGGTCCTTTACTTTTAGTTGCATTAGGTTTAGGACTTTTTGTGAGCATCTTTCAAGCAACGACACAGATTCAGGAACAAACGCTAGCGTTCATTCCTAAAATTGTTGGAGTATTTGTTGCTCTTATTGTGTTTGGGCCATGGATGCTTTCTACTGTTACGAATTTTGCCTATCAAATTTTTAGTAATCTTCATCGGTTTATAGGATAATGGTTGAATTTGTAAATGTTTTACCTGCATTTCTATTAATTCTTGTTCGTATTCTGGCATTTTTTGCGATTTTACCAATCTATGCTCATCATTCATTACCCAATACGTTTAAAATCGGACTAGCTTGTTTTCTAGCCTGGGTGATGGTTTTTACGTTGGAAAATCCAGTTGTCGTGATGGATGGAACCTATTTTCTATTAGTGATGAAGGAAGCACTTGTTGGCTTAATGGTTGGATTGATTGCGTCTATTATTATGTATGCCATTCATATAGCTGGTGGGTTTATCGATTATAGTATGGGCTTTATGATTGCAAATGTCGTTGATCCACAAACTGGTGCACAGACCCCCCTTACTGGGAGTTTTTTATATGCATTTGCTATTTTATTTATGCTTCTTATGAATGGTCATCATTTATTGTTAGATGGTATTTTTTTCAGTTATCAATTTGTTCCGATTGATCAGCTCTTTCTACCTTTTAGTCAAGAGAATATCATTCAATATGTTGTGACAACTTTCAATTCAATGTTTATTATTGCCTTTCAAATGGCATTTCCTATTGTGGGATCTCTCTTCCTTGTTGATGTTGGTTTAGGAATGATCTCTCGTGCTGTGCCACAAATGAATGTTTTTGTCGTTGGTTTACCGTTGAAAATCACAGTAGGGCTATTGTTATTGACCGTGTACATCAGCGTATTCTTTATCATCGTACAGCAATTGTTTGAACAGATGATTATAACGATGAGAACGTTGCTGCAACTATTAGGAGGGGCCTAAATTGAAACCATATCCATTTAAACTTCATTTGCAATATTTTGCAGATGAAAAAACGGAAAAAGCAACTCCTAAAAAACGACAGGACACTCGTAAGAAGGGGCAAGTAGCCAAAAGTAATGATGTTAATACTGCAATCATACTCTTATTTGTATTTTTATGTTTTTGGTTTTTTGGAAGTTATTTCGGAGAAACACTTACCAATCTGCTGAAACATACGTTTCAAACCTATTTATTGGAAACCGTAAACGAGCCATTTATTGAAACGGTGTTTATTGAACTGCTATTTCAAGCAGCTTTAACATTCTCACCTATTATGTTAATTGCGATGATTGCTGGTGTTTTTGCTAGTTATATTCAAGTAGGTCCTTTGTTTGCTCCTGAAGCATTAAAGATGAAGATTTCGAAATTGAACCCTATTCAAGGAGCAAAGCGAATTTTTTCAGTAAGAGCTATTGTTGAACTCGTAAAGTCATTATTAAAAATATCTTTTGCGGGAATAACCGTTTTTACGATTATTTGGTTTAGTTTAGAGGACGTTATGCTGTTATCACAAAAAAGTGTTATGGAAGGCTTTGGTTTAATTGCACAGCTGACTGCGTTGTTAGGTATTTCTGTAGCCATTTTGCTATTGATACTAGCAGTACCAGATTATATTTATCAAAAATATGACCATGAAAAACAAATTAAAATGTCAAAAAAAGATGTTAAAGATGAACATAAAAATATGGAAGGGGACCCGAGGATTAAATCGAAACGAAAACAAAAACAAATGGAAATGGCGATGCAACGAATGATGCAAGAAGTACCAAAGGCAGATGTTGTTATAACGAATCCAACCCATTTCGCAGTCGCTCTTCGTTACGATGAATCGGTCTCTGAGGCACCCATTGTTATTGCAAAAGGTGTCGATATTATCGCACAGAAAATTAAAGGAATTGCATCAGAATATGATGTAATTACTGTTGAAAATAAACCATTGGCAAGGGCTTTGTATCATCAAGCAGAAATTGGTGACCAAGTGCCTGAGGCATTATTTAAATCAGTCGCAGAGGTTTTAGCATATGTTTATCGATTGAAAAACAAACAAGTCAATTAGTTTGTTGACGTAAGGGGAGAAGTTTTGTGGGAGTAAGAGATTTATCGGTTTTACTTGGTGTTATTTTAATCATCGCGATGTTAATTATACCTTTACCAACAATCATGTTAGATTTTCTAATTATTATTAATATTTCTCTTGCTCTTATTATTATTTTAGTAGCAATGAATACTCGAGAGCCTTTGCAATTTTCCATTTTTCCAACTTTACTGTTACTCGTTACCTTGTTTCGCCTTGGTTTAAATGTTTCTACTACTCGTTCTATTTTAAGTGAGGCAAAAGCAGGTAATGTCATAGATACTTTTGGTAGTTTTGTTGTTAGTGGAAATGCTCTTGTTGGTTTTGTCGTTTTCTTAATTTTAGTCGTCATTCAGTTTCTTGTTATTACGAAAGGGGCAGAACGAGTATCAGAGGTAGGTGCGCGTTTTACGTTAGATGCGATGCCTGGTAAGCAAATGAGTATTGATGCTGATTTAAATGCTGGAATGATATCAGATGCTGAAGCGAAGGAAAGACGAGAAAAAATAGAACAAGAAGCTGATTTTTACGGTTCAATGGATGGTGCTAGTAAATTTGTTAAAGGGGATGCTATTGCTGGTATCGTCATCGTTATTATTAATTTAATTTTTGGGTTTATCATCGGTATGATGCAACAAGGAATGACCTTTGATGAATCAGTAACGACATTTACATTACTTACTGTTGGGGATGGGTTAGTAAGTCAAATCCCAGCGTTGTTAATTTCGACAGCAACAGGAATTGTCGTAACAAGAGCGGCTTCTGAAGGCAGTTTAGGGCATGATGTGACGAAGCAAATTTTTGCATATCCTAAGATGCTCTATGTTGCAGGTGGAACGATTCTAATGCTAGGGATCGTCACACCGATTTATCCAATCGTTACATTTCCAATAGCGATTTTACTTATTATCGGTGGGCATATGCTTTCTAAAAATGAGCTGAAGATGACTGAGGAAGAAGATGTCATAAATGAAGAAGAGACAGAAGATGATATGAAGTCTCCTGAAAGTGTAGTCAATTTACTACAAATTGACCCGATAGAATTTGAATTTGGCTATGGATTAATACCATTAGCAGATGCTAACCAAGGTGGGGATTTACTTGATCGTGTCGTCATGATTAGACGGCAAATGGCATTAGAATTAGGAATGATCGTCCCGGTCATCAGAATAAGAGATAATATTCAATTACAACCTAATGAATATACAATTAAAATAAAAGGTAATGAAATAGCAAAGGGTGAATTGCTGTTAGATCATTATATGGCAATGAGTCCTGGAGTAGAGGATGAATCGATTGTTGGAATAGAGACAGTAGAGCCTGCATTTGGAATGCCTGCGCTTTGGATTGGTGAAGATATGAAAGAACAAGCAGAACTTTCAGGATATACGGTTGTAGACCCACCTTCTGTTGTATCGACTCATCTAACAGAGGTAGTGAAAAGGCATGCACATGAATTATTAGGTAGAGAAGAAACGAAGCAATTAGTTGATCATTTGAAAGAAACCTACCCAGCTCTTGTGGAAGAAGTAACGCCAAGCACGTTATCAACTGGTGAAATTCAAAAGGTGTTAACGAATTTGCTAAGGGAAAATGTCTCTATTCGAAATTTACCTACCATTTTCGAGACGATGGCCGATTATGGATCGATGACAAAAGATATGGATCTATTAACGGAGTATGTTAGACAGTCGTTATCAAGGCAAATCTCTAAGCAAATGACAACACCAGGAGAGCCTTTATATGTTGTGACATTAAGTGGCACGATCGAAAAGAAGATTGCCGATTCGATTCAACAAACTGAGCATGGAAACTTTTTGGCTTTGGATCCAAATGAGTCTCAACGAATTTTGGAGTCGGCAGCTGCAGAAACAGATCGGTTAGCGCAAATGGGGCAAACACCTGTTATTCTTTGTTCCCCAGCAGTAAGAATGTATGTGAGACAGCTAATTGAACGTTACTTACCTCAAGTGCCGGTGCTTTCTTATAATGAATTAGAAACGGATATAGAGGTGCAAAGTGTAGGGGTGGTGAATGTTGAATGAAAGTAAAGAAATTTATTGCTACAAATATGGCTGAGGCCATGCACTCTATTCGTTCAGAATTAGGCGAGGATGCAGTCATACTTCATTCAAAGAAAGTGGATACGGGTGGTTTTCTTGGGATGTTTACGAAGAAAAAGCTCGAAGTAATTGCCGCGATTGATCCACTTGGGAGTCAGCCTAAATCAAAGGCGTTAACTTCAGCAGCACGTTTAAAGCAGCAACCAAAACAAGCAAAGCAGCCAACAGTAAGTACCGATAATCAACAACTTTCCATGAAAAATGAGATTGAACAGTTAAAAACGTTAATAAGTGAAATGAAACCTAAATCTAAAAATGATCTAGAGTATCCGCGTCCGTTCCAAGAGATCGAAAATCATTTAGCAGATCAGGGAGTATTGAAGTCTGCAAGGGGGATCATTATAAAGAAAATAATGAAAGATTGGTATGATAACGAAGAAGAGGATTTTCAATTGAATGTCGACTATTCTTCTATTTTAAAAACACTTTTTACTAATCTTTCATTTGGCCAACCTTTTAATAAAAAAATTGTTAACATTGTTGGGCCGACAGGTGTAGGGAAAACGACCACTATTGCTAAGTTAGCAGCCATTGCGACACTTCAAGAGAAAAAAAAGGTGGCTTTAATTACGACTGATACGTTTCGGATTTCAGCGGTAGAACAATTAAAAACATATGCGAAAATTTTAAATGTTCCTGTAAAAGTTGCTTATTCAATTGATGATTTTAAAAAAGGGATTGATATGTATTCACATTATGACTTAATATTAGTCGATTCTGCTGGAAGGAATTTCAGGAATTCTCTTTACGTCGAAGAGCTATCGAAAGTCATGAATTTTGACCAGGATACTGAAACACACTTAGTTCTTTCTCTTACTTCTAAGTATGAAGATATGAAGGCGATCATTGAGCAGTTTAACCTTATCTCCATTTCTTCTATTATTTTGACAAAAAAAGATGAAACGAGTACACACGGTGCTATGGTAAATATTCCATTTGAATATAATATGCCTCTTACTTATGTGACAACAGGTCAAAATGTGCCGGATGATATTATGACAGCTTCGATTGAATTAATTGCTTCTTCCATCAAAGGGAGGGCTAAAGATGAATGATCAGGCTGAAAATTTAAGAAAAATGGTTGCCTCTGAAGCTACAAAAGAAGCGAAAGTTATCGCAGTTGTAAGTGGAAAAGGAGGGGTTGGCAAATCAAATGTTTGTTTGAACTTTGCCCTATCCTTGACACGTTTAGGTAAGAAGGTAGCTATTTTCGATTTAGATATAGGGATGGCTAATTTGGATATATTAATGGGAGTATCCTCAACCTATACGATCATGGATGTGCTAGAAAATGAGCTATCTATTTGGGATATCATTGAAAATAGTGAGGATGGATTAGCTTACATCGCTGGGGGGTCTGGCTTCTCATCTTTTGTAGAATTAACTGATTCAAAAATTCATCGCTTTTTTAACCAGTTAGAGTTAATAGGTCAGCATTTTGATTTTGTATTTTTGGATATGGGAGCGGGAGCAACAAAGGCTAGTATGCAATTTATTTTGGCAGCAAATGAAATTTTCGTGGTGACAACCCCTGAACCAACATCGATTACAGATGCTTATGCAATGGTAAAGTATATACATTTAAGTGATGAACAAATTCCGATGTATTTGCTCATTAATCGTGCTGAATCTGAAAAGGAAGCAAAGGATACCGAGCAAAACTTCAAGCGAGTTACATTACAATTTTTAGGTAAGCATTTACTCCCATTAGGGTATGTTCCTTTTGACGATAAAGTAACAAAATCTGTTAAGTCACAAAAGCCATTCGTTTTATTATACCCACAAACAAAGGCAAGTCAGTCAATTGCTCAAATGGCATCTTCTTATATTGGGATAAAAGAGTCTACACCTTCAAAGTTTGGACAATTCATAAAAAAAATGAAGGTATTCATGAATAAGTAAAAATAACAACGTGGAAAGTTGGGGATAACATGAATAAATTAATTCGTGTATTAGTAGTAGATGATTCTGCTTTTATGAGAAAAGTCATCTCCGATATTATTAACTCTGACACGCGTATGGAAGTTATTGCAACAGGTAGACATGGTGGGGATGCGATTAAAAAAATTGAAGAATTTGAACCTGATGTGATGACACTTGATGTTGAAATGCCAATCATGAGCGGATTAGATGCGTTGAAATGGATTATGAAAAAAAAGCCAATGCCTATTGTAATGATTAGTAGTAAAACAAAAATAGGAGCCGACGCAACCTTACAAGCAATGGAAGTAGGGGCTGTTGACTTTATTACAAAGCCATCGGGTGCGATTTCACTTGATATTGGGAAAGTGGCTGATGAAATAAAAGAAAAGGTTTACCATGCTTCAAAAGCGAATGTCGAGGCTCTACAGAACGACCATCGTCCTAGTAAAGTTCAACCAATCCCGATTAAAAAAGATAGACAAGCTGTGGCGACAAAATCTTCTACGCAAAAAATAATAGCAATTGGTACTTCAACTGGGGGACCGAAAGCATTAAAAACAGTCATTAGTCAACTTCCTTCATCCATACAGGCTCCGGTTTTAGTTGTTCAGCATATGCCAGCTGGGTTCACTAAGTCATTAGCTGATAGGCTTGATCGCTTGTCAGAGCTTACTGTCAAGGAAGCTAAATCAGGAGATGTGTTGGAGAATGGACATGTTTATATTGCTCCTGGAGGCTTGCATTTGAAGCTGGTCGTTCAATCTAAGGCTTTAACGATTCAAACAACTTTAGATGAACCAAGGAAGGGGCATCGTCCTTCGGTAGATACGATGTTTGAATCTTTGGCACAAATCAATCAAATTGATGTGATTGCGGTAGTGATGACTGGAATGGGAACAGACGGTACGATTGGATTAAAAGAATTAAAAAAGCGATATAACTGTTATTCCATTGCCGAAGCAGAAGAAACTTGTGTCGTTTATGGAATGCCTAAATCAATTGTGGCCAATAGATTAGCTGATGAAGTTGTTAGGGTTGAAAGCATTAGTCATTACATTACACAATATTGCCAAGGGTAGGGGAATAAAATGGATGATCTTAAAAAATTACAGCCATTTCATTTAGATGTATTAAAAGAAATTGGTAATATCGGTGCTGGTAATGCTGCGACAAGCTTGTCACTCTTATTAAATAAAACGATTGATATGAGTGTACCAGATGTTCGGGTTGTTTCATTACAAGAAATACCAGATCAAGTCGGTGGTGCTGATACAGAGGTAGCTGCAATCTTCTTACGTATAGAAGGGGAAGCTCCAGGTAGTATGTATTTTATAGCGGATATTACGGATATTGAAAAAATGATTTGCCGATTAATTGGAAATGATCATTTCCAACTTGTATCTCCTCCTTTTGATGAAATGGGTATGTCAGCCTTTTTGGAAGTTGGAAATATTTTAGCAGGATCTTATCTCTCTTCTTTTTCAGATTTTACTCAATTAGATTTGCAGCCGTCAGTTCCCGGTGTAAGTATTGATATGGCAGGGGCTATTTTAAGCTATGGCTTAATCCCAATATCTGAGGTCGGTGATTTTGCTATTGTGATTGATACGGAAATTGTTGAGGTGGATGAAGAATCTGAAAAGGTTTCAGGTCATTTCTTTTTATTACCGGATCCCGGTTCATTTCAAACGATCTTCAAAGCGTTAGGAGTGGAAATAGATGAGTGACGTTATTAAGGTTGGCATGGCTGATTTAAATATTGTCACTCCTCCAAATACGATTCGTACTTCAGGACTCGGCTCTTGTGTCGGGTTAATCATATTTGATGATCAAAAAAATGTTGCAGGTATGGCACATATTATGTTACCTAATTCAAAATTATGTAAACAATCTCCGCCAAATGTTGCTAAATATGCTGATACCGCAATACCAGCTTTGATACAGGATTTAAAGAAAAAGGGTGCTAAACCAGCATTTTTAAAAGCTAAAATGGCTGGCGGTGCACAAATGTTTTCGTTCTCAACTGGGAATGAGATGATGAGAATTGGGCCAAGAAATATTGAGGCTGTTAGAGCATTGTTGGAAGCATTGAATATACCAATTGTTTCTGAAGATGTTGGTGGGAAAAGTGGTCGCACGATTGAATTCAATCCAGTTTCTAATCTGTTGAATATTCGAACGGTCAACCAAGGGACGAAGGAGATCTAACAAACAGAGGTGATGAGATGGCACAAGTAGCAGCAGATCAAAAAATATGGGATAAGTGGATAGAAGAACGGTCGAGAGAAGCTTGTAACGACTTGATCCAACATTACATGCCACTCGTCCATTATCATGTACAACGCATCTCAATCGGTTTGCCAAAAAATGTCCAAAGAGAAGATTTAATTAGCCATGGAATGTTTGGTTTATATGATGCACTTGAGAAATTTAACCCTGAGCGTGACTTGAAATTTGATACATATGCTTCCTTTCGTATAAGAGGTGCAATCATTGATGGATTAAGAAAAGAGGATTGGTTACCACGCTCGATTCGAGATAAAATTAAAAAGGTTGAATCGACTATTGAAAAACTCGAACAATTGTATGGAAGGTTCATTACAAGTGAAGAAGTGGCGAAAGAGTTAAATATCGATAAAGCAGAAGTTGAGCAAGTGATGACGGAATATTATACGGCTTCGTTATTATCAATGGATGAACGACCACAAGATCAAGATAGAAACGAAACGTATGCGACAACATTAGAAGATAGACAAACAAAGAAACCTGAAGATAAAATGGTTGAAGAAGCAACAAAACAAGAACTAGCAGAAGTCGTTAAGCGTTTAACTGAAAAAGAGCAACTGGTTATTAGTCTCTTTTATTTTGATGAAATGACGTTTACTGAAATCGGACAAATTCTTAATCTTTCGACTTCTAGAATTTCACAAATTCATTCTAAGGCTTTATTTCGGTTACAACAAGTAATGAAAAAAAAACGTTAAAGAGGGTGAAAAGCGGGGATGGTAGATGTAGCAGAATTCTATGAAGTGATCGTTTCTAAGGATAAAATGAATGCAACTATTCGACAAGTAGAAAAAAGAAATGAAGACGATAAAATCACAGCAGAAGATTTAAAGCGCTTGTTATATGACCATGACGTTGTCTATGGAATTGATGATTCAGTATTAAACCTTTTTGTTAATACACCGATTATTAGTCAAGAGCTTGTAGTAGCAAAAGGGAAAGCTCCGAAAGATGGTCATAATGCTTATTTAAAACCAATTTCATTTAATGAAAAAGCAAAAGATATAGAAAGCTATGAAAATATTGATATGCGAGATGTTGTGGACATTCCAACAGTTGTGATTGGTGAAAAAGTAGGAGAGAAAATTCAAGCAACGCCAGGAGAAGATGGTATAAATATAAATAACGAACAAGTACCCGCTAAGCCAGGTCATGATTTCAAGCTTGCGAAAGGAAAAAATACGAAAATTAGTGATAATGAGCTGGAACTTTATTCCTTAATTAATGGTCAAATTAGTGTCGATAAATATACGATCCATGTACATCCTACATATGAAATTAAAGGTGACCTTTCCATGAAAACAGGAAATGTTGATTTTGTAGGTAATGTCATCATTAATGGAAATGTTCCGGCTGGTTATTCAGTAAATGCAGTAGGTGATATTAGAGTCACTGGTACAGTTGAAGCTGCAACCCTTATTTCTGGTGGTTCTATCTTTATTGGTTCAGGGGTGGTAGGCCAGCATAAAAGCTATCTTGAGGCTGAAAAAGATATTAAAACAGCTTTTATAAATGAGGGAACTGTTAAAGCTGGCGGAATAGTTGAAGTAACACAAACCATTTTACATAGCCAAGTAACATCAGGGAAAATGGTAATTTGCAATCGAGGAAGAGGCCTTATAGTAGGAGGGGCTATTTCCGCAATCGAAACGATTAAAGCTAAAGAAATTGGAAATGATATGCATACTCAAACAGACTTATTTATCGGTCTTACAAAAGATACCATTGATGAGCATAAAGCTCTTGAAAAAGAAATGAATGAAATTAATGATGCATTAAAAAAGCTCACTCAGCTGTTAAGAACATTTTTAACAAAAGAGAAGAAAAACGGGACTTTAGAAGGGAGAGATAAACAAACAAAATTAAAAGTATTGCACTCATATCAAGAAAATAATGAAAAAAAACTAAAAATTCAAGAAAGATATTCTGAATTAGATGATATGATTGCCAATGAAGGAACTGGCCATGTGATTGCCGAAAAGAAGATGTATGGTAATGTTTCTGTTCACTTTGGTAAATACAAACGAACACTGAGATCTAATTACTCTAGACCGACTGTGAAAATGGAAGATAGCGAGATTAAAATCATAACGAAATAACAAGTAAGCGTTTACTTGGATTGGAGGGGATAGTCATGAGTATACGTCCGGTTGAAGTACAAGGGTCTTTTCCTCAATCACAAAAATCAGGTAAAATTCAAGAGCAACTTCAGCAACGAGGTCAAACATCACAAGACGTGATTGCCCAGCAAGAGAAAGAAGAAGCTAGAAAGTTACGTCAGCAAGTGAAGCAATCAGACGAATCTGAGCAGTCAAGGTTTCACAAGGATCGAGAATCTGAGCAACAAGAACAGAGTAATCAAGAAAGAAAACAAAAAAAACAAGAAGAGCCTACAAAACAAAAGCATCCTTATAAAGGAAACTTTATTGATTTTTCAGGATAGAAGGGAATTGTATGCTTGAATTATTAGTAGTCATTAGTTTATTACTGCATGGTTTTACGTTTTTATGGATTATGATTTTATTGCAGCGGATACGACATGTACAGAGCCAGCCAGATAGTATGAATCAGCTACAATCAGAAATGGAAGACATATTATTAGCGTATACAACAGAAATGAAAGAAGAGAATGAACGATTGCTTGAGAAGGTACAAAGAAATAAGCATCAAACGACAAGGAGTTTAGTGGAGGAACAATCAGCTAAAGCTTCAAATGATTCAATACAGCTAGAAGCGAAAGAGGAACAGGAACAGGAACAGGAAGATTCTCTCCCATATATTCCTCCTATAGAAATAAACGAACAAGAAACATACGAAAAATCCTATACAGTAAAAGTATTAGAGTTAGCACAGTCCGGTCTCACTTCCGAGCAAATTGCCAAAAAATTAAAAATGGGAAAAGGTGAAGTTGAGCTTATACTGAAATTTCATCAATCATGACAATCCATACTTGCGCCGCTAGTGGCAATGTGGTATAGTAATTCTCGGTGTTAATCACACACGCTATTTGATTTATGAAAAGGTGCTGAATCCAGTCTTTCATAAAAATGATCATAGCGGAGGAAAAAAACCATAAATGAAGGAGGTGTTGGATGTGGCAGTAATCTCCATGAAGCAATTATTAGAAGCTGGTGTTCACTTCGGTCATCAAACTCGACGATGGAACCCTAAAATGGATCGCTACATCTTCACAGAAAGAAACGGTATTTACATTATTGATTTACAAAAAACAGTTAAGAAGGTTGAAGAAGCGTATCAATTTGTTCGTGATTTAGCTGCTGACGGTGGAAAGGTATTGTTTGTTGGTACGAAAAAACAAGCTCAAGACTCTGTCAAAGATGAAGCAGAACGTTGCGGCATGTATTATATTAACCAACGTTGGTTAGGTGGTACTCTTACAAACTTCGAGACTATTCAAAAACGTATTGCACGTCTTAAGAAACTTGAGAAAATGCAAGAGGATGGAACATTTGATGTTCTTCCTAAGAAAGAAGTTATTCTTCTTAAAAAGGAAATGGATCGTCTTGAAAAGTTTTTAGGCGGTATTAAAGATATGCAAGACGTCCCTGATGCTTTATTTGTTATTGACCCTCGTAAGGAACGTATTGCAATTGCCGAAGCACATAAGTTAAACATTCCAATTGTTGCAATTGTTGATACGAATTGTGATCCGGATGAGATTGACTATGTTATTCCAGGTAACGATGATGCCATTCGCGCAGTTAAATTATTAACTGGTAAGATGGCAGATGCAGTCATTGAAGCAACTTCTGCTGAAGCTGAAGAGGTTGAGGAAGAAGAAGAAACGACAACAGCTTAATTATTGTACTCAAATGGGGTGGTAAAGGGGGATTACCCTTTACCACTTTTTTAGAAGTTAAGATTTTTTCAATTCTTAGACGATAAGTCCTTTTTTATTACACAATATTTTCACATGATACATAAAGACAATTAAAAGGAGGCGTTATTTATGGCAGTAACGGCGAGTATGGTAAAAGAACTACGTGAAAAAACAGGTGCTGGAATGATGGATTGTAAAAAAGCACTAACAGAAACAGGTGGCGACATGGAAAAGGCAGTTGATTTCCTGCGCGAAAAAGGAATTGCAAAAGCTGCTAAAAAAGCGGACCGTGTTGCAGCAGAAGGGTTAACAATTGTTAAATCTGAAGGCAATAAAGCGGTTATTGCTGAAATTAACTCTGAAACAGATTTCGTTGCTAAAAATGAAAACTTCCAAAAATTAGTTGGTGACCTAGCTGATTTTGTATTGAAAAATGAGCCTACTACTGTTGAAGAAGCACTTGGGCAAGAGTTTGCTCCTGGACAAACAGTCGAAGAGTTCATTAATTCATCTATTGCTAAAATCGGTGAAAAAATTTCATTACGTCGTTTTGTAGTAGTATCCAAAGCTGATGGTGATACTTTTGGCGAGTATTTGCATATGGGTGGGCGTATTGGTGTACTAACAATTCTAGAAGGCACATCTGATAGTGAATTAGCTAAAGATATTGCTATGCATATCGCTGCTATTAACCCGAAGTATGTATCGCGTGATCAAGTTGCTCAGGATGAAGTAGAGCGTGAACGCGAAGTATTAAAGCAACAAGCACTTAATGAAGGTAAGCCAGAAAATATTGTTGAAAAAATGGTTGAAGGCCGACTCGGAAAGTTCTTTGAACAAGTATGTTTAAATGATCAAGCATTTGTTAAGGATGGAGATCAAAAGGTAGGCAAATATGTAAAAGCAAAAGGTGCTGAAGTAAAAGGTTTCATTCGCTATGAAGTTGGAGAAGGAATTGAGAAGCGTGAAGACAACTTCGCTGAAGAAGTTATGTCTCAAGTGAAAAAATAAAGATGAAGGGACACGAAGGTGTGTCCCTTTTTCACAAGAAGATGGTAAAACTTCAGGTTCGAGCGGAGGTCACTATGAAATCATATAATCGAGTAGTTTTAAAATTAAGCGGGGAAGCCCTAGCTGGTGATCAAGGGTATGGAATTGATCCATTGGTTATACAATCTATTGCCAAGCAAATTAAAGAAATTGTCGAATTAAATGTTGAAGTAGCTGTTGTAGTTGGTGGTGGAAACATTTGGCGAGGTATGGCAGGTAGTGCAAAAGGAATGGATCGTGCGACTGCTGACTATATGGGGATGCTTGCAACTGTCATGAATTCATTAGCATTACAAGATGGGCTTGAAGATATTGGGGTTGAAACGAGAGTTCAAACCTCGATTGAAATGCGTCAAGTAGCTGAACCGTATATACGTCGAAAGGCGATTCGTCATCTTGAAAAGAAACGTGTTGTTATTTTTGCTGCAGGGACAGGTAACCCTTATTTTTCTACTGATACAACTGCTGCATTACGTGCAGCAGAAATAGAGGCTGAAGTGATCCTTATGGCAAAAAATAAAGTCGATGGTGTTTACAGCGCAGATCCATCAGTTGATGCTTCCGCAAAAAAATATACAACGCTCTCCTTTATGGATGTGTTAAAAGAAGGTTTAGCTGTTATGGACTCAACAGCATCATCTCTTTGTATGGACAATGACATACCATTAATTGTCTTTTCGATTATGGAAGAAGGTAATATTAAAAAAGCCGTTACAGGTGAAGAAATTGGAACAATTGTCAGGGGGAATGAATAATGTCAAAGGAAATTATTAATGACGCGAAATCAAGGATGGAAAAGGCGATTGATTCGTTAAATAGAGATTTGGCTAAGCTTAGAGCCGGTCGAGCAAATCCTGCTCTCCTAGATCGAATAACAGTTGAGTACTATGGAGCTGAAACTCCGTTAAATCAGCTTGCAACGATTTCGGTACCAGAAGCGCGATTATTGACCATTCAACCATTTGATAAGTCTTCAATTGGTGAAATTGAGCGTGCAATTTTGAAATCTGAGTTAGGTTTAACACCTGCTAATGATGGATCTATTATTCGCATAACGATTCCACCATTAACAGAGGAGCGTCGTAAAGAATTAGTGAAAATGGTTAAAAAATCAGCTGAAGAGGCAAAGGTTGCTATTCGTAACGTACGTCGTGATGCAAATGATACACTGAAAAAAGGACAAAAGGATGGCGAGTTAACCGAAGATGATCTTCGTCGTTATACAGATGAAATGCAAAAATTAACAGATACGTATACAGCTAAGGTTGATGATGTTTCCGACCATAAAGAAAAAGAAATCATGGAAGTGTAAGATCGATCCATGTAAAATAGAGATTAAAGACCCTCTTTTTTATAGGGGGTTTTTCCACTTTCATCCTACCATATAACGAGTAAGTGTACAGTTATGTAAGATGTTGAACCTGCTGTAAGTAGATGGAGGGCGCTTAACATGCTTGATAGACTAACAAATTGGAGAACAAAACGTTCGAATGATGAAGATGAAATGCATTTATCAACGAATATACCGAAACACATTGCTATCATAATGGATGGAAACGGTCGTTGGGCAAAAAATAGAGGTTTACCGAGAATTGCTGGACACCGTGAAGGCATGAAGGTCATTAATAAAATTGTACGAAAAGCAAATGAGTTAGGTGTTGAAGTCTTAACACTTTACGCATTCTCAACGGAAAATTGGAAGCGTCCAAAAACAGAAGTTGATTTCTTAATGAAACTTCCCGAACGCTTCTTAGCGACTGAGTTACCACAATTAATGAAAGAAAATGTGAAAGTGCGTTTAATGGGAAGTATTAATGAATTACCAGAACATACAAAGAAGGCCGTTAACAAGGCCGTTGATCAAACCTCTGGTAATACCGGACTCATACTAAACTTTGCTTTAAATTACGGAAGTCGATTTGAGATAGCACTTGCGGTAAAAAAAATTAGTGAACAAGTAGAGCAAGGAATTATTAAGTCAGACGAAGTGAATGAAAATTTATTAACAGAGCATTTAATGACAGCTGAATTACGTGATCCAGATTTACTCATTCGTACGAGTGGAGAAATTCGATTAAGTAATTTTATGCTTTGGCAGGTTGCTTATAGTGAGTTTTGGTTTACGGAAGTATTGTGGCCGGATTTTAGTGAGCAGCATTTGGTTGAAGCGATCTTCGTCTATCAAAAACGTGCGAGAAGATACGGCGGTGTATAGAGAGGGGCGAGGTTTTGAAGCAGCGAATTATTACAGGAGTCATTGGTGGTGCATTATTTGTTAGCTTTGTCATCATTGGTGGTTGGTTGTTTTCACTTTTTATAACGATTGTCGCATCGATTGCAATGATTGAGCTTTTAAAGATGAAAAAGATCAGACCAATCTCGCTAATGGGTATTATAAGCTTACTTTCAATGTGGCTATTACTTGTACCAACAGTATGGTATGATCAAGTTATTCCATTTTCATTTACGAAAGTAGAAGTGTTTATCTTTGTGATTTTGGCTTTACTAATGTTTACGGTTCTTACAAAAAATACGTTTACATTTGATGAAGTTGGATTTGTAATCGTGTCATCAGTCTATGTTGGCTTTGGATTTCACTACTTAATTGTAACAAGGGAAATACCAGATTTGGGTATGATGCTTGTTTTCTTTATTTTGTTCATTATTTGGACAACCGACTCTTCAGCGTATTTTGTTGGTCGCTCACTAGGTAAGCATAAATTATGGCCAGATATTAGTCCGAAGAAAACGATCGAAGGGTCGATTGGTGGAATTATTGGTGCGATATTAATAGGTTCTACGTTTCATTTTATATATCCGCTATTTTCCAGTTTTTATCTCGCTTTAGTTGTGATTATTGTCGCATCAGTATTGGGGCAATTAGGAGATCTAGTAGAATCAGCTTTAAAGCGTCATTATGCAGTAAAGGATTCTGGGAATGTATTACCTGGTCATGGTGGGATCTTAGATCGATTTGATAGTTTGATTTATGTGATGCCGATTTTACATTTGCTTCAGCTAATTTAAAATCATATCGTTTGTTTAGCAAGAAGAATCCTTGGAATAATGTAGGTGAAAAGATTGAAGCATATTAGCTTATTAGGTGCGACAGGTTCGATAGGGACACAAACTCTTGATGTAATTAGACAGTTTCCTAAACAATTCTCACTTGTAGCGATGTCAGTTGGACGAAATATTGATCTAGCAATTGAACAAATACATGAATTTAAACCGTCAGTTGTTTCGGTCATGTCAAAGACTGAATATGACAAGTTAGTTCATCAAGTTCCGAGTGATACAAAAATCGTTTGGGGGAATGAAGGACTAATTGAAGTTGCAACTATTTCGAAAGTGAGTATTGTCGTAAATGCTGTCATTGGCAGTGTAGGATTAGCGCCTACGTTAGCGGCGATTCGTGAAGGGAAAACAATAGCGATTGCGAATAAAGAAACTCTTGTGACAGCAGGTCATATTGTTACGAATGAAGCAAAACGTGCCAATGTTTCTTTACTGCCGGTTGATAGTGAGCATTCAGCTATTTTTCAAGCTTTACAAGGTGAACAAAGAAGTGAAATTGATAAGTTAATATTAACCGCTTCAGGTGGAAGCTTTAGAGATCGTTCTCGTTCTGATTTAAAAGGTGTAACCGTTCAAGAGGCTTTGCAGCATCCTAATTGGTCAATGGGAGCTAAGATTACAATTGACTCTGCCACGATGATGAACAAAGGGTTAGAGATTATTGAGGCACATTGGTTATTTGATATACCATACGAGAAGATTGATGTATTACTACATAAAGAAAGTATTATTCATTCAATGGTTGAATACATTGATGGAAGTGTCATTGCGCAATTAGGAACTCCTGATATGAAAGTACCGATTCAGTATGCGCTGACTTATCCAAATAGATTTCAAAATTTCACTAATGAACGACTAAAGCTATCAGAAATCGGACAATTACATTTTCAAGCGATGGATGTCGAACGCTATCGTTGTGTGGAATTCGCATATGAAGCAGGACGAATTGGCGGGACGATGCCGACGGTATTAAATGCGGCAAATGAAGTAGCGGTTTCTCATTTTCTTCAAAAACGTTTGTCGTTTCTTGGGATTGAATCAGTCATAGAACAAGCTATGACTGAACATGAAGCGATTCAACAACCATCACTAGAAGAAATAGTAGCAGTAGATTTAGAAACACGTCAATTCATTAATACATTGATTAAATAAGAAAGGTGGTCGTCATTAGATGCAATCTATTCAAACGGTTTTAGCGGTCATTGTTATTTTTGGCCTTCTCGTATCCATTCATGAATGGGGACACCTTTATTTTGCTAAACGTGCAGGAATACTTTGCCGTGAATTTGCTATTGGATTTGGACCGAAAATTTACTCTTTTAAAAAGAACGAAACGGTTTATACAATTAGACTCTTGCCGCTCGGTGGGTTTGTTCGAATGGCTGGTGAAGACCCCGAGATGATTCAAATTAAACCAGGATACGAGATTGGTTTAGTTTTTAATCAAAAAGGAAAAGTTTCTCAAATAATCATTAATAACAAATCAAAGCATCCTGAAGCACAAGTTGTGCAAGTTGAAAAGATAGATCTGGAAAAGCATCTAGTTGTAGAAGCTTATAACCAAGAGGAAGAACTTGTTCAATATGAAATTGATGAGAAAGCACACTATATTCAAGATGAACAAGCAACTCAAATTGCTCCGTGGAATCGTCAGTTTGGATCTAAATCAGTAGGTCAACGAGCGATGGCTATATTTGCAGGGCCAATGATGAATTTTGCCTTAGCGGTTGTTATTTTAATTGCTTATGCTTTATTGCAAGGTATGCCTGTTGATGAAGCAAGAATTGGCGATGTGACTAGTGATGGGGTAGCCATTTCAGCAGGGCTACAAAAAGATGATGTAGTCTTGTCTATTAATAATCATTCATTATCGACGTGGGAAGAAATGACATCGATCATTCAAGAACACCCAAATGAGGAGCTTATTTTTGAAGTAGAGCGTGAAGGTGAAACATTATCCATTCCTGTTGTTCCAGAAGCTAGGGAAGGACAGTTTGGAGAAAATGAAGGGTTTGTTGGTATTCGTGGTCCGACAGAATTCTCGATCGTCGGAGCTGTTCAATTTGGTTTCACTCAAACATACATGTTTGCTTCAATGATTTTTGAAGTGTTAGGAATGTTGTTTACTGGAGAATTCAAGTTAGACTATGTTTCAGGCCCTGTCGGTATTTATAATTACACAGGTGAAGCGGCAGCGTTAGGAATATTTGTGTTAATGCAATGGGCAGCTGCATTGAGTGTAAATTTAGGTATTATTAATTTATTGCCTTTACCAGCAATGGACGGTGGTCGATTGACGTTTATTGGATTAGAGGCTTTGCGTGGAAAGCCAATTGACCCACAGAAGGAAGGCTTTGTTCATTTTATTGGCTTTGTCTTATTAATGTTATTAGTTATTGTCGTAACATGGAATGATATAACGACGTTATTTATGTAGGAACGAACAAGTATCTAAATAGAAAGGAATTTGAAGGATGCGACAACGTACTTATTTATCACCTACACTTCGTGATATCCCAGCTGATGCGGAAATTAAAAGCCATCAATTGATGCTAAGAGCCGGGCTTATTAGGCAAACAGCTTCAGGAATTTACTCTTACTTACCTTTAGGCAAAAGAGTATTAAAAAAAGTAGAAGAGATTATTCGTAAAGAAATGGACGCAACTGGTGCACAGGAAGTATTAATGCCAGCTATTCAGCCGGCTGAGCTTTGGGAAGAATCAGGTCGCTTAGGGGCATACGGTCCTGAGCTTATGAGACTGCAAGATCGACATGAACGTGATTTTGTTCTTGGTGCTACTCATGAAGAAGTCATTACGTCTCTTGTGCGTGACGATATAAAATCATACAAGAAACTCCCAGTAAATGTTTATCAAATTCAGACGAAATATCGTGATGAAAGACGACCTCGTTTTGGAGTTTTACGTTCACGTGAGTTTATCATGAAGGATGCTTATTCGTTTGATACAAGTAAAGAAGGCTTAGATGAAAGCTATAAAGCTATGTACGAAGCTTATAAGCGCATTTTTTCAAAATGCGGGCTTGATTTTAGAGCGGTTGAAGCAGACTCAGGGGCTATCGGTGGTACTGATACACATGAATTTATGGTGCTAAGTGAAATTGGTGAAGATACAATAGCTTATTCAGATGCATCAGATTTTGCTGCTAATATTGAAATTGCTCCAGTGAAAGCTGTGTCAGCAAACCATAATGAACAGCGAGTATTAGATGTTGAGAAGAAGGAAACTCCTAATGTAAAAACGATTGAAGAGGTTACGGCGTTTTTAAATGTAGATGCTACGCAAACGATTAAATCATTGTTGTTTATGATTGATGAAGAACCTGTGCTTATACTAGTACGTGGAGATCATGAAGTGAACGAAATTAAAATAAGTCATTTGTATCCTGGAGCTCAATCCATTGAATTGGCAACGATTGCTCAAACAAATGAATATTTAGGGTGTGAACCTGGATTTATCGGACCTCTGCAAGTTAAAGATATTACAATCATTGCCGATCATTCTGTTCAAACGATTGTAAATGGTATTTGTGGGGCGAATGATAAAGACTATCATTATATAAATGTGAATGTCGAGCGAGATGTTTCTGAGCTTAAGTATGCGGATATCCGTTTCATTCAAGAAGGTGATCCTTCACCAGATGGGAAAGGTACGATACGTTTTGCAAGAGGAATCGAAGTCGGCCATGTATTTAAGCTAGGAACGAAATATAGTGAAGCGCTAGGTGCTAGTTTTTTGAATGAGCAAGGTAAAGCAGAACCGATGATTATGGGTTGCTATGGCATTGGTGTTTCACGAACTGTTGCTGCTATTGTTGAGCAAAACCATGATGAAAATGGAATTGTGTGGCCAAAGGAAGTATCGCCATTTGATCTCCATTTAATTTCGATCAACATGAAAGATGATACACAAAGTCAACTAGGTGAACAGCTATATAGCCAGTTAAGAGAAATGAACTATGATGTGCTCTATGATGATCGCCCTGAGCGAGCTGGAGTCAAATTTAAAGATTCTGATTTATTTGGATTACCAATTCGAATTGCAATTGGAAAAAGAGCAGCTGAGCAAATAGTAGAAGTGAAAGTAAGAGCGACAGGCGAAATGTTAGAGGTCAAAATTGACGAACTAGAGTCAACAATAAAGCAATTAATAGAGAAATGATCGTTTTAGACTTTAGCATAAATTGTCGACAAAAACCCTGCTATAAAGTAATCTTATAGCAGGGTTTTTATATGAAAATGAACGTATGTTGAAATGGGGAGGATGAACGATGCCTGAGGAGCAGATTCGTAAAGAAAGGTTATTATTACTATTACAGCAAATACAACTTCCTGAACAGTTCATTCAACAACACTTCGAGAATGGGCTTATACGTAAACTTCAAATAGATAAAAAGAATCGCACATGGCATTTTTATATTGAGTTAAAAACGATCGTACCTTCTTCTGTCTATGAACTATTTTCAGTTCAATTAAAACAAGCATTTGAGCATATTGCAGCTGTAGAGTTTACGTTTATTTACGAGCAGAAGGAAATGTCTGAAGATGAGTGGATCGAATATTGGCCTTTCATTGTGACACAGGTACAAATGATTTCAGAGGGGATTAGACATTTACTAGCTAAGCAAGTTCCACGTTATGATGGTCGGCGACTTATGATTTCGGTTAGAAATGAAACAGAAGCTGTTGCTCTTAAGCGCAAAGTAACGGAACCATTGCAAGATGTCTTGGAAATGTTAAGCTTACCAATTGTCCAGCTTGAGACAAATGTTCACGAATCAAAGCAGGAGTATGAGCAATTTGTCGAAAATCGCAAGAAGGAAGATCACTCTAAAGTGGTGGAGGCTATTTTAGAAAAGAAAAAACAAGAAGAACAAGTAGAGAAGAAAGTTAGCGATAAAAACCTCATGATTGGCTATTCAATTAAAGATGACCCTGTTTTGTTAGAAACTATCCGGGATGAAGAACGACGGATAACTGTACAAGGTTATGTATTTAATGCTGAGACGAGGGAATTGCGAAGCGGTAGAACGTTGTTAACATTTAAAATCACCGATTACTCTGATTCTATCTTAGTGAAAATGTTTTCTCGAGATAAGGAGGATGTTCCTTTATTACAAGCGATAAAAAAAGGAATGTGGGTAAAAGTAAGAGGTGGTGTTCAGAATGATACATTTGTTCGTGATTTAGTTATGATTGGTAATGATGTTAATCAGGTTGTCCCTAAAGAGAAGCAAGATACAGCGAAAGAAGATGAGAAGCGTGTGGAGCTTCATCTGCACACAACTATGAGCCAAATGGATGGAATCGTTTCAGCAGGTCGTTATGTTGAACAAGCTGCTAAATGGGGACATCAAGCAATTGCAGTCACCGATCATGGTGTTGTACAAGCCTTTCCAGAAGCTTATTCAGCAGGGAAGAAACATGGTGTTAAAGTACTATTTGGGATTGAAGCAAACTTAGTTGATGATGGAGTGCCAATTGCTTATAACGAAGCAGAGCGAAACCTGATGGATGATGAATATGTCGTATTTGATGTTGAGACAACTGGCTTATCAGCTGTTTATAACACGATCATTGAATTAGCTGCAGTTAAGATAAAAGATGGGGAAATTATTGATCGGTTTGAGTCATTTGCAGACCCTCATGAACCATTGTCTAATACGATTATTGATTTAACAGGAATTACAGATGATATGGTTAAAGGCCAACCAGAAGTGGAAGAGGTACTTGAAAAGTTTAAAGCATTTGTGGGGAATGCCATTTTAGTCGCACATAATGCCAGCTTTGATATGGGCTTTCTTAATGTTGGCTACCGAAAGATGGGGTTAGGAGAAGTACCAAACCCTGTAATTGATACGTTAGAATTAGGACGATTTTTGTACCCAGAATTAAAAAATCACCGGTTGAATACGCTATGTAAGAAATTTGACATTGAATTAGTTAGTCATCACCGAGCGATTTATGATGCTGAGGCGACGGGGTATCTATTATGGAAAATGGTAAAAGACGCAAATGAGCGTCAGATTCATTCTCATCACCAGTTAAATGATCATATGGGACAAGGTAATGTTCAACGTCAAAGACCTTTCCATTGTATTATCCTTGCACAAACTCAAGAAGGGCTTAAAAATCTATATAAGCTTGTATCGATGTCACATGTCGATTACTTCTTTCGCACGCCAAGAATTCCTAGATCTCAGTTAAATAAGCTGCGAACTGGCTTGCTTATCGGTTCCGCGTGTGATAAAGGTGAAGTATTTGAAGGAATGATGCAAAAATCACCGCAAGAGGTAGAAGAAATTGCTACCTTCTATGATTATTTAGAAATTCAGCCATTAAGCAATTATGCACATTTAATTGAAAAGGAGCTAGTCAAAAATGATTCTGCTTTGCAAGAAATTGTGACAAACATTGTGAAACTTGGCGAGAAACTAAATAAGCCTGTTGTTGCTACTGGAAATGCTCATTACCTTGAAGAAAAAGATTATATTCATAGGAAGATCTTGATTGCTTCTCAAGGTGGGGCAAATCCATTAAACAAACAACAGCTACCTAAAGTCCACTTTAAAACGACCAATGAGATGCTAGAGGAGTTTCGGTTTCTTGGAGAAGATGGGGCGAAAAAAGCTGTCATAGAGGCATCACAACATATTGCAAACATGATCGAGGAGATTCATCCGATTCCTGATGACCTTTATACTCCAAAAATTGAGGGAGCCGATCAGGAAATGCGTGATATGAGTTACAATCGTGCTCGTAGTATTTACGGGGACACATTGCCTGAAATTGTAGAAAGCCGACTTGAAAAAGAATTGAAAAGTATCATTGGCCATGGGTTTGCGGTCATTTATTTAATCTCACAAAAATTAGTTAAAAAGTCGTTAAATGATGGCTATTTAGTTGGTTCTCGAGGTTCAGTTGGTTCATCATTTGTTGCAACAATGACAGAAATAACAGAAGTGAATCCATTACCGCCGCATTATGTTTGTCCTAAGTGTCATCACTCACATTTCTTTGACGATGGTTCAGTTGGTTCAGGGTTTGATTTACCAGATAAAGATTGTCCTGAGTGTGGAACGGCTTATATAAAAGATGGACAAGATATTCCATTTGAAACGTTCTTAGGTTTTAAAGGTGATAAAGTTCCTGATATTGATTTGAACTTTTCTGGTGCCTACCAACCGAGAGCTCACCATTATACAAAGGAACTATTCGGTGAGGAGTACGTATACCGTGCAGGGACAATTGGGACCGTTGCTGAGAAGACAGCATATGGTTATGTGAAAGGTTATCAAAGTGACTATAATTTAATGATGCGCGGAGCAGAAATTGATCGTCTTGTCTCAGGCTGTACTGGTGTAAAGCGAACAACAGGGCAACACCCAGGTGGTATTATTGTTGTACCAGATTATATGGATATACATGATTTTTGCCCGATTCAATTTCCAGCAGATGATAAAAATGCAGAATGGAAAACGACACATTTTGATTTTCACTCTATTCACGATAATCTTTTGAAGCTTGATATACTTGGTCATGATGACCCGACTGTTATTCGAATGTTACAAGATTTAAGTGGAATTGACCCGAAAACCATTCCTACCGATGATCCGGAGGTCATGAAAATCTTTAGTGGCCCTGATGTACTAGGAGTGACTGAAGATCAAATTATGTGTAAAACGGGTACTTTAGGAATACCGGAGTTTGGGACACGCTTTGTTCGACAAATGCTCGAAGAAACAAAACCAAGTACATTCTCGGAATTAGTCCAAATTTCTGGACTCTCACATGGAACAGATGTCTGGTTAAATAATGCGAATGAATTAATTTATGAGGGTATATGTGAGTTGAAAGACGTCATTGGTTGCCGGGATGATATTATGGTCTATTTAATTTACAAAGGGTTAGAACCATCACTTGCGTTTAAAATTATGGAATTTGTTCGTAAAGGGAAAGGCCTTCAACCCGAGTGGATTGAAGAAATGAAAAAGCATGATGTTCCAGATTGGTATATCGGTTCGTGCCAAAAGATTAAATACATGTTCCCGAAGGCACACGCTGCTGCTTATGTATTAATGGCAGTAAGGATCGCATATTTCAAAGTACATCATCCTATTCTTTACTATGCATCTTATTTCACCGTTAGAGCGGATGATTTTGATTTAGATACGATGATTAAAGGTTCAAATGCAATTAAAGCAAAGATTGAAGAAATCAACTTAAAAGGATTAGATGCTGCACCAAAGGAAAAGGCTGTACTAACCGTTCTTGAGCTAGCTCTTGAGATGTGTGAGCGAGGATTCTCATTCCAGAAGGTTGACCTCTATCGTTCTAGTGCAACGGAGTTTCAAGTAGAAGGAACGACATTATTGCCACCATTTAATGCGATGACAGGCGTAGGGACAAATGCTGCCTTAAATATTGAAAAGGCACGAGAAAATGGAGAGTTCCTATCTAAAGAAGATTTGCAGCAACGTGCAAAGTTAACGAAGACCGTATTAGAACACCTGGATGAACACGGTTGCTTGGGTGATATGCCAGATTCTAATCAATTGTCATTGTTTTAAATGATTCTTCTAACGATACGTTTGTTGAAAGGATTGCATTGACGTATAGAGTATGGTATTGTATTTATGGTAATACTTAGAATACATTCACGAGAAAGAGTGGGGGAAACCCACTCTTTCCTTTGTTCCATGGGATGAAATTGAACATGATAAATTGCTAAATTTTAATGAGGTTTTGTGAAATCACTTATAATAAGTGAGGAGTGAACCTTTTGGTTGCTGTTTAGCAAGGAGGTACTAATGAGTAAAAAGACAACTGAAATGGCTTCAGAATTGGTATCACCAATTCTTGATAGCCTACAATTGGAATTAGTTGATGTTGAATTTAAAAAAGAAGGACCAAATTGGTTTTTACGTGTGTTCATTGATTCTGACAGTGGAGTTGATCTAGAAGACTGTAGTAAAGTGAGTGAACATTTAAGTGAAAAGCTAGATGAGCTTGATCCAATTGAGCAAGCATACTTCTTAGAGGTTTCTTCACCAGGGGCCGAACGTCCTTTAAAAAAGGAAAAGGATTTTACGAAGGCAATTGGTAAGAATATTTATGTGAAGACATATGAACCTATTAAAGGTGCTAAAGAATTCGAAGGTCTTTTAACTTCATTTGATAATAGCACGCTAGAGCTTGAAGTGAAGGTTAAAACACGAACTAGCGCGGTTGAAATTCCGATTGATAAAGTAGCCAATGCAAGATTGGCGATTGTATTTTAAGCTCTTAATTTTGGAAGGGGGAAATAAACTCCATGAATAGTGAATTTATGGATGCACTAGTTACGTTAGAAAAAGAAAAAGGTATTAAAAAAGATGTTATTATTGAAGCTATTGAGGCTGCTCTTATTTCAGGGTATAAACGAAACTTTAATCAGGTACAAAATGTACGTGTCGATGTAAATCGAGAAAATGGTAGCATTCGTGTTTTTGCGCGCAAAACCGTCGTGGAAGAAGTATTTGATGCTAGGTTAGAAATCTCTTTAGATGAGGCTCAAAAAGTCAATCCAAACTATGAAGTCGATGATGTTGTGGAGATTGAAGTAACGCCAAAGGATTTCGGTCGAATTGCTGCACAAACGGCTAAACAAGTTGTTACACAACGTGTTCGGGAAGCTGAGCGAGGAATTATATATGCTGATTTCATCGATCGTGAAGAAGACATTATGACGGGGATCGTTCAAAGACAGGATCACCGCTTTATTTATGTCGACTTAGGAAAAGTCGAAGCGCTTCTTCCTTTAAATGAACAGATGCCAAATGAGTCGTATCGTCATAATGATCGTATAAAAGCTTATATTACGAAGGTCGAGAAGACAACAAAGGGACCGCAAATTCTTATATCACGTACACATCCAGGGCTTTTAAAGCGATTATTTGAACTAGAAGTTCCAGAAATCTATGATGGAACAGTTGAAATTAAATCGGTTTCTCGTGAAGCGGGTGATCGGTCAAAGATCGCAGTGCATGCTGATAATCCAGAGGTAGACCCAGTAGGCTCATGCGTAGGGCCAAGAGGACAACGTGTTCAAACGATCGTTAATGAATTAAAAGGTGAGAAGATTGATATTGTTCGTTGGTCTGAGGATCCTGTTGAGTATGTTGCGAATGCACTTAGCCCGTCAAAGGTTTTAAAGGTAAAAGTAAACGAAGAAGAGAAAATGACACAGGTTATTGTTCCTGATTATCAACTTTCATTAGCAATTGGGAAGCGAGGGCAAAATGCTCGCTTAGCAGCAAAGCTTACTGGTTGGAAAGTAGATATTAAAAGTGAATCTGATGCAAAGGAATTAGGTTTGTTTGATGAAGAAGGCTTTATCACTGTCAAAAATGATGAAGACGTATATAGTACAGACCAACCCTTTTAATAGAGGAGATGGTGGAAGATGAAGAAACGCAAGATTCCTCTTCGGAAATGCATTGTAACAAATGAAATGAAACCGAAGCAAGAACTGATTCGAATTGTTCGTTCACCAGAAGGAGAAGTCTCCATTGACCCTTCTGGCAAAAAAAATGGTCGTGGGGCGTACATCACAAACAGTGATGAATGTTTTGAGCTAGCTAAGAAGAAAGATGTCCTATCAAGGCACTTACAAGTTCATGTTGATTCTGATGTCTATGATCAACTTCAGCTTGCAAGTAAGAAAGGAAGGAAATAATGGCTAAATGGCTTTCGCTTTTAGGCTTAGCTGCAAGAGCCCGAAAACTTGTAACCGGTGAAGAACTTGTTCTAAGTGAGGTTAGAAGGTCGACTGCGAAGCTAGTATTAGTTGCACAAGATGGTTCAGACCTGACAAAAAAACGAATCATAAATAAATGTGAATATTACAATATCCCCATCCGACTCGTATCAAATCGAGTTGAACTTGGACAGTCTATTGGGAAGCCAGAAAGAGTTGTTGTCGCTGTAATGGATGGTGGTTTTGCGAAGAAATTAATCGCTCAAATAGATGAATGATGTTGGAGGGAAGTACATGAAGAAAATGCGAATATATGAATATGCTAAAGAGAAGAATGTAGCAAGTAAAGAAGTCATTACAAAGTTAAAAGAAAAAGGGTTTGAAGTTTCGAATCATATGTCTGTTCTTGACTCGAAAATGTTAGAGTCTCTCGAAGGGAAAAGTGAGAGTAACGAGTCGTCTAAAAAGGAAGACACAAAACAGAAGAAACAAGATAAGCCTAACCGTCCTGCGAATCAGAAGAACGGTCAGCATCAGCAGAAAAAAGGAAACACGAATAATAAAAAGAAGCCACAAAGAGGTCATCAAAACAAAGGCCATCAACAACAAGCAAAACAAAATCAGCAGTCGAAAGCACCTCAACCTCTTCCGGAGAAAATCACGTATCAAGAATCATTAACTGTAGGAGAATTAGCTGCTAAAATACACAAAGAACCATCTGAAATTATTAAGAAGTTAATGTTCTTAGGTGTAATGGCGACGATTAATCAAGATCTCGATAAAGATACAATTGAATTAATTGCTGGTGATTATGGGGTTGAGGTAGAGGAAGAAATTGTAATCGATGAAACCGACTTCGAAAGTATGATTGAAGAGGATAAAGAGGAAGACTTAGAAGAGAGACCACCAGTTGTGACTATTATGGGGCACGTTGACCATGGTAAGACAACTTTATTAGATTCTATTCGCCATACAAAAGTAACTGAAGGAGAAGCCGGTGGAATCACTCAGCATATTGGCGCATACCAAGTTGAATCAAACGGTAAGAAAGTAACATTTCTTGATACTCCTGGACATGCTGCCTTTACAACCATGCGTGCGCGTGG
This sequence comes from Halalkalibacter sp. AB-rgal2, assembly GCF_041821005.1. NCBI lineage: Bacteria > Bacillati > Bacillota > Bacilli > Caryophanales > Bacillaceae > Halalkalibacter > Halalkalibacter sp. AB-rgal2. The sequence continues at coordinate 56,747 of NZ_JBGUAV010000004.1, read as the reverse complement.
AGCACAAGTAACAGACATCACGATTCTAGTTGTTGCTGCTGATGATGGTGTTATGCCACAAACGAAAGAAGCGATTAGCCATGCGAAAGCAGCAGGAGTTCCGATTATTGTAGCAGTTAATAAGATTGATAAAGAGTCAGCTAATCCTGATCGTGTCATGCAAGAGCTTACAGAGTATGAACTTGTACCTGAAGCATGGGGAGGAGACACAATCTTTGTTAATGTCTCAGCCTTAGCGGGAACTGGTATTGATGAGCTACTAGAGATGATTTTGCTCGTTTCTGAAGTGGAGGAACTAAAAGCGAACCCTAATAAGCTTGGACGCGGAACTGTCATTGAGGCTGAACTAGATAAAGGTCGTGGTGCAGTTGCCACTTTACTCGTCCAAGCAGGGACATTAAAAGTAGGAGATCCAATTGTTGTTGGATCAGCTTTTGGTCGTGTTCGAGCTATGGTAAATGATCTTGGTCGTCGAGTGAAGCAAGTCGGACCTTCCACACCAGTTGAAATTACCGGTTTAAATGAAGTGCCACTTGCGGGAGACCAATTCCAAGCATTTGAAGATGAAAGGAAAGCGCGTCAAATCGGTGAGGTTCGAATGAGCCGTCAGCGTGAAGCAAACCTTGCGTCTAGTTCAAAAGTGAGCCTGGATGATTTATTTGATCAAATTCAGCAAGGTGAGGTAAAGGAAATCAATATTATCATCAAAGCTGACGTACAGGGCTCTGTTGAAGCGATGAGAGGTTCACTTGAGAAAATTGAAGTGGACGGTGTGAAAGTAAAAATTATTCATACAGGTGTTGGAGCGATTAATGAATACGATGTGATGTTAGCCTCTGCCTCAAATGCAATTGTGATTGGCTTTAACGTTAGACCAGACGTAAATGCAAAACGCACAGCAGACTCAGAAAAGGTAGATGTGCGCCTACACCGTGTTATTTATAATGCAATCGATGAAATAGAAGCAGCTATGAAGGGGCTTCTTGATCCTGAATATGAAGAAAAAGTCATTGGTCAGGTTGAAGTTCGAACAACATTTAAAGTTTCTAAAGTTGGAACGATTGCCGGTTCCTATGTCACTGATGGAAAAGTAACTAGGGATTCAACCGTTCGTCTTATTCGTGATGGCATTGTCATTTATGAAGGTGAAATCAATGCTCTAAAGCGTTTCAAAGATGATGCAAAGGAAGTTTCTGCTGGGTATGAGTGCGGGATTACGCTTGAGAACTTTAATGACATTAAAGAAGGTGATGTCATCGAAGCGTACGTTATGCAAGAAATTGAACGGTAATGGTTATCGGCTCAGTACGCTTAGAGCTCCTTATATATGATGTGCAATCGTTAAAAGAAAAGCGTTCTATCATTAAAAGTGTACAATCAAAATTAAAGCAAAAATACAACCTGTCAGTAGCAGAAGTAGGTCATCACGATGTTTGGCAGCGCGCTGAACTTGGGATTGTGACTGTGTCAATGAATAAAAAAGTATGTGAACGAGAACTGCAACGGGCATTGGCGCTGATTGACTCTATACCTGCTATTGAACGAACTGTGATGACCTTTGAATGGTTGTAGGCTTATAGGAGTGAAAAAAACATGGGTAATGTTCGATCGCATCGTGTTGGTGAGCAAATTAAAAAAGAGTTAAGCGACATTATTATGCGAGAAGTGAAAGATCCTCGTGTGAAGTTTGTTACGGTTACGGGAGTAGATGTAACGGGTGATTTACAACAAGCGAAAGTGTTTATTACAGCACTTGGTAATGAAGAAGAAAAAGAGGCGACGATACAAGGGTTATCAAAAGCGAGGGGCTTTATCCGTACTGAAATTGGAAAGCGAATTCGTTTGCGAAAAACTCCAGAGCTTCTGTTTGAGTTTGATGAGTCAATCGAATATGGTAATCGCATTGAGACGCTTTTACAAGATGTAAATCGCAAAGATCATTAATATGTAGGAGGATAGAGGAGGTTTCCGTCTATCCTCTTTTACGGTTTAAGTGGAGGTTATTGTATGGAACAAAGCGGAATTCTTGTATTACATAAGCCAAGAGGCTATACTTCACATGATTGTGTCATGAAAATAAGAAGAATTTTTCAAACAAAAAAAGTGGGGCATACAGGGACTTTAGATCCGGATGTTAATGGTGTTTTGCCTATTTGTATTGGTAAGGGAACGAAAGTTGTTGAATATATGTCAGGATATGAGAAGGAGTACAATGCTGAGCTGACGATCGGTTATTCCACAACGACAGAAGATCGAAGTGGTGATATTTTAGAAAGTCAGGCTGTTACTGAAACATGGACAAAAAAGGAAATGGAGACCGTTCTCGATGAATTTGTTGGTCATATTGTTCAAGTTCCTCCGATGTACTCAGCTGTGAAAGTGAACGGTAAACGATTATATGAGTATGCTAGAGAAGGAAAAGTGATCGAGCGTCCGAAACGTCATGTACAGATTAAACGATTACAGCTAATATCTGATGTCGAGCACAAAAACAATCAAGTTTTATTTCGATTCAATGTTTTATGCAGTAAAGGTACATACGTGAGAACACTAGCGGTTGATATTGGAAAACGTTTAGGGTATCCAGCTCATATGTCTGATCTCGTTCGAATCGGGGCAGGACCTTATAAATTAGAGGACAGTTTTACATTTGAGCAATTAGAATCTTTAAAGGAAAAAGGAAGCCTTCATACCGTTTTGCAGCCTTTTGAAACGGCTATTAACCATTTTCCAAAAGTAGTTGTTGCTACCGAAGTGGAACCATTGATAAAAAATGGAGCTGTAATACCTTTTGATCACAAATGGTCACGCTTTTCTGTTTATAATGAAGCAGGAGAGTGTTTAGCTATTTACAAAGAACATCCTGAAAAAGAAGGTAAGTACAAGCCAGAGAAAATGTTCTGGATAGGTGGACAGCCTTTGCAGTGAAGAGAAGAGGTGAATAGATGGAAACGATTTTTATAAAGCATCCGATTGAGGCAAATGAATATAAACAACGTACAGTTATGGCTTTAGGTTTTTTTGATGGTGTTCATAAAGGGCATCAGCTTGTCATTGAGCAGGCAAAGAGTGAGGCGAATGCGAGTGGTGTACCTTTATCTGTTATGACCTTTTATCCACATCCTTTAGAAGTATTAAGGCCTGATAACGAACGGATGCACGTTATTACATCGTTGCCGGACAAAATGAAGTATTTAGAACAGCTAGGTGTCGATTATTTATACGTAATAGAATTTTCGATTCCATTTTCACGCCTTACTCCTCAACAGTTTGTTGATGATTATTTACGATCTTTAGAAGTCATTCATGTGGTGGCTGGCTTTGATTTCACATACGGAGCAATGGGTAAAGGAAACATGAAAACATTGATCGATCATGCTCAAGGCCAATTTAATTTGACAACTGTTGATAAGCTTAGTGAGAATAACGAAAAAGTTAGTTCAACACGTATACGTAAATTAATTGTCGATGGGGAGATTGAACATGCCGCTCACCTACTATCACGAGCTTATGTGATAAAAGGGACTGTAAGTGATGGGGAAAAAAGAGGCCGTCAAATTGGGTTCCCTACTGCTAATATTGCGATAAGGGAGCCTTATACAATTCCGAAGGTCGGTGTTTATGCAGTAGAGTTCATAGTCGATCAAAAAAAGCATGAAGGCGTCTGTAATATTGGATATAAACCGACTTTTCATGCTGAGCGTGAAAAGCCATCAATTGAAGTTCATATATTTAATTTTGACCAGTCGATATACGGAAAAGAAGTAGAGGTAAGATGGTTAAAACGAATTAGAGATGAGCAAAAATTTTCTAATGTTAATGAGTTAGTAAGTCAAATTACTAAAGATAAACAGACAGCAAAAGCGTTTTTTGCAAATCGATAATATTATGGGGAATTAGTGTTGTTTTAAGAATAGGAAGGTTGGTTAATTTAGTGTTTGTGCTTGCAATCTAAAGGTTGAAAGGTTACACTATATATGTACGTATGTACAATCCGTTTCTTGGCATACCGACTCACCGACGGTTGCTAGGGAATAGGAGATTATTGAGAAGGAGGTGGATAGGATGGCATTAACTCAAGAGCGTAAAAATGAACTGATTGCGGAGTTCAAAACGCACGATACGGACACTGGTTCTCCAGAAGTTCAAGTAGCTATCCTTACTGAGCAAATCAACACATTAAATGAGCACTTACGTACTCATAAGAAGGATCACCATTCACGTCGTGGTCTTTTAAAGATGGTTGGTCAACGTCGTAATCTTTTAACTTACTTACGTAAGAAAGATGTTACACGTTATCGTAACCTAGTTGACAAGCTTGGTTTACGTCGATAGTTATGTCAGAAAGCGGGAGTGTTCCCGCTTTTTTCTTAGTATTTCAGCTTTTATGTTAAAAGTGGCTAGGGAAAAGAAATGAATACATATGTTCTAGTATGGGATTGAACCCTTCCCTTATAAAATGATGTTTGGAAGGTTATAATAAATGTATTGATATTGGTGTACGAGAGGAGTACGCGTAAATGGAACAAACGAATCATGTATTTACAATGGATTGGGCTGGTCGGACTTTAACAGTTGAGACTGGACAATTGGCCAAGCAAGCAAATGGAGCAGTACTTGTAAGGTATGGAGACTCTGCGGTGTTATCGACAGCGACAGCTTCAAAGGAACCTAAAGATTTACCTTTTTTCCCCTTGACGGTAAATTATGAAGAACGTTTATATGCAGCTGGTAAAATCCCAGGTGGTTTTATTAAACGTGAAGGTCGTCCGAGTGAGCGAGCGATCCTAACGAGTCGTCTAATTGATAGACCGATTCGCCCACTTTTTCAAGATGGATTTCGTAATGAAGTTCAAGTCATTAGTATTGTGATGAGCTCTGATACGAATGCTTCATCTGAAATGGCGGCTATGATCGGATCATCATTAGCTCTATCTGTATCAGACATCCCATTTGAAGGGCCAATTGCCGGTGTGACGATAGGTCGATTAGATGGAGAATTTATTATTAATCCAACAACGGAGCAACTTGAGAACAGCGATATTGATTTAGTTGTAGCTGGAACGAAAGATGCGATTAATATGGTTGAAGCAGGAGCAAAAGAAGTATCGGAAGAAGCCATGCTTGAAGCGATCATGTTTGGCCATGATGAAATTAAGAAATTAATTACATTTCAAGAGGAAATTGTAGAAGCTGTTGGAAAAGAGAAGATGGAAGTCACCTTAAAAACGATTGATACTGAATTGGAGCAAGAGGTTCGGTCGATAGCTGAGGCAGAGTTAAAAGCTGCTGTACAAGTTCAAGAGAAACATGCTAGAGCTGAGGCGATTGATTCAATTAGTAATCGTGTTAAGGAATCATTTGCTGAGCGTGAAGACATTAAATTAGATGATGTGAGTGAAACGCTACACAAAATTGTGAAGGAAGAAGTACGCCGATTAATTACGGTTGAAAAAGTACGTCCAGATGGTCGTCAAGTGGATGAAATTCGGCCTCTATCATCACAGGTGAAACTTCTACCAAGAACTCATGGATCTGGCTTGTTTACACGTGGACAAACTCAAGCATTAAGTATTTGTACGTTAGGTCCTTTAGGAGATGTTCAAATCTTAGATGGACTTGGTATAGAAGAATCAAAGCGCTTCATGCATCATTACAATTTCCCACAATTTAGTGTTGGTGAAACAGGTCCAATCCGTGGTCCTGGTAGACGTGAAATTGGACATGGCGCACTCGGTGAACGTGCTTTGGAGCCGGTTATTCCTAATGAAGCTACGTTCCCTTATACAGTTCGACTCGTATCTGAAGTATTAGAATCAAATGGCTCAACATCTCAAGCGAGCATTTGTGCAAGTACGCTTGCGATGATGGATGCAGGTGTACCAATTAAAGCACCTGTTGCCGGGATTGCGATGGGACTTGTGAAACAGGATGAATATGTCACAGTTTTGACGGATATTCAAGGTATGGAAGATGCTTTAGGTGACATGGATTTCAAAGTAGCCGGAACAAAAGAGGGTGTAACCGCTCTGCAGATGGATATTAAAATTGCTGGTATTAACCGCGAAATTCTTGAAGAAGCATTAGCACAAGCTAAAAAAGGTCGTCTTGTTATTCTTGATAACATGCTAAGTGCAATTGGCGAGTTCCGACAAGAGCTATCGACATATGCTCCTAAAATCTTGACGATGCAAATTAACGCTGATAAGATTCGTGATGTTATTGGTCCAAGTGGAAAAGTAATCAATAAAATCATTGAAGAAACAGGAGTTAAAATTGACATTGAACAAGATGGAAAAGTGTATATTTCATCTGTTGATATGGAAATGAATCAAAAAGCAAAGACAATTATTGAAGATCTCGTTCGCGAAGTTGAGGTTGGACAAACGTACCTCGGAAAAGTAAAACGTATTGAGAAATTCGGTGCTTTTGTTGAATTGTTCAAAGGAAAAGATGGACTTGTTCATATATCACAGCTTGCGGAGGAACGAATAAATAAAGTTGAAGATGTTGTAAAAATCGGTGATGAAATCTTGGTTAAAGTGACAGAAATTGATAATCAAGGTAGAGTCAACCTTTCAAGAAAAGTGGTATTAAAAGAACAAAAACAAGATCAGTAATGATGTTCGGGGATTGGGGGTAAAGCCTAGTCCCCCTTTTTGTTCTAACCTGTCCCTCTCTTGCATAATATCGGATGAGAGGAGGCAAAGGAAATGGGGAAAAAGTTCATTCATATTTGTACATTTGCAATTGTTATTTTGTTATCATTTAGTATCGTTCAAAATCCATTCTCAACTCATTATTTGCATACCTTAAAATATGAATCTGAAGCAGTTTTAAATGAACAAGATCCACTGTACAAACAAATTATGGCTAGTGCAAAGGAATATGAAGAGCCTGCGATAGATGCACGGATTGATCGAGTTTGGAAAGCAATACCGGGATATAATGGAATACGTGTTGATATAGATGCTACATATGAAAAAGTAAAAGATGACATGCAATTTGATGAGCGCAAAATCGTTTTTGAAGAAGTAGCTCCGTCTATCCATTTAGACGATCTTCCACCTGCTGCAATTTATAAGGGGAACGAAGAAAAACCGATGGTTGCTTTTCTCATTAATGTAGCTTGGGGAAATGAATACATTCCAGAAATGCTGAAAACGTTAAAAAAACATAATATTCATGTAACGTTTTTCTTAGATGGCTCATGGGTTAAGAAAAACCCACAATTAGCAAAAATGCTTATTGAAGAAGGGCATGAAATCGGCAATCATGCGTATTCCCATCCTGATATGAGTAAATTGACGAAAGAAAGGGTAGATGAAGAATTGGAAAGAACAAATAAAGCAATTGAAGCGGCATTAGAAGTGACACCGAAATGGTTTGCTCCTCCAAGCGGAAGCTATAATCAAGCAGTCGTTGATCGTGCTGAACAATTTGGAATGAAAACCGTTATGTGGTCAGTTGATACTATAGATTGGCGTAATCCATCAGTAGAAGAAATGGTTCAACGAGTAACGAATAAACTGCACCCTGGTGCGATGATACTCATGCACCCAACTGAATCAGCTGCTGGAGGCTTAGAACAGCTTATATTAAACAGCAAAGAAAAAGGATTTAAAGTAGGTACGGTTTCAGATTTACTATCAGAAAAAAGGGTGTTACTAAATACGTTTGACGAAAATAGGAGGATCACGAATGGTCAAGACAATTAAATTAGACAACGGTGTTCGTATTGTATCTGAGCATATTCCATCTGTCCGTTCTATTTCAATAGGGATATGGGTAGGTACAGGGTCCAGATTTGAAAAGGAAAATGAAAATGGGATTTCTCATTTTATAGAACATATGCTGTTTAAAGGAACAAAGACAAGGTCAGCTGCCGATATTGCAGAAGAATTTGATCGTATTGGTGGTCAAGTCAATGCATTTACGTCAAAGGAATATACCTGTTATTATGCGAAGGTTTTGGATACACATTCGAAGGTAGCGGTTGATGTACTCTCCGATATGTTTTTTCATTCAGTCTTTGCAGAGGATGAATTAGAAAAAGAAAAGAATGTTGTATTTGAAGAAATTAAGATGGTTGACGATACTCCAGATGATATCGTGCATGATTTGTTAAGTGAAGCTACCTATGGAAATCATTCATTAGGATATCCGATTTTAGGAACAGTTCAAACATTGGGAGAATTCAATGAAAGTCATTTAAGAGATTACATGAATCAATATTATACAGGGGATTATGTTGTCATATCAGTAGCTGGAAATATTACTGATGATTTAATGGAACAATTAACGAATACATTTGCAAAGGTTAAAAAAACCCCCAACAAGCCTATATTAAACAGCCCAGTCTTTTCACCTAATCATGTTGTTCGTAAGAAGGATACAGAGCAAGCTCATATTTGTCTTGGGTATCCAGGCTTACCAATTGGACACGATGATGTGTATGGGCTGATTGTGTTGAATAATTACTTAGGCGGAAGTATGAGTAGTCGCCTATTTCAAGAAATTAGAGAGAAGAGAGGGCTATGTTATTCCGTTTTCTCATACCATTCTTCGTATTGTGACAGTGGATTACTAACTGTTTACGCTGGAACGGGTCATCAGCAGTTAAATGATTTAGCAGAAGCGATTCAATTAACGATATCAGAACTTGCGGAGAAAGGATTATCTGAACAGGAACTGAAATATGGAAAAGAGCAATTAAAAGGAAACATCATGCTAAGCTTAGAGAGCACAAATAGTAGAATGAGTCGGAATGGGAAGAATGAATTGTTATTAAATCAACATCGTTCACTTGATGAAATGATTAAAGAGATTGATCGAGTAGAATTAAACACAGTAAATCAATTAGCTTCATCGATTTTAACAAAAAATCCATCGATTTCACTTATTCAACAAAATGAATCGATTCCAAGCATATTTCAATAGTTCCATGAAAGGGCACTTGAAAAGTGAAAAAAACAAACTTTTTCAGTGCCCTTAGCGAGGTGGTCTTTTTTTGATTCATCGTTCATATGGTGTACAAAACATCGATAAGGAGGATGGAGATGAGGTTAAGCGAAATTAGTAATAAAGAAATCATTGATTTTCAAAAAGGAGAACGGTTAGGTATATTAGGGCAAACTGATTTACAAATTGACGAAGAGACAGGAGAAATACAAGCTTTTATTATTCCAACGATGAAATGGTTTGGATTCGGAAAGAAGGATAAAGAGTATACTGTTTATTGGAAACAAATTAAAAAGATTGGTGAAGACATGATCATTATTGAATTAGAAGCAAATTCAGATGAAATGATGTAGTCTTAATCATGAAAGCTCGCCATACTGGCGGGTTTTTTTTGTTCAGAAATAAAGAAAAAAATACAATAGGCATTGTGGTCGATTGGAGTAGATCTTACGAGAAAAGTCTAGAATGATTTTCTTTATTTGCTCATCTTCTATTCATTCACCTATTATTCCATTAGTTCATATGATGTGGTATATCGGTGTTGTTCTCGTCTTGCGTTTGATTTGTGTGGCAGATGCGTATAGAGAAGTGTTGTTTGTGAAAGGAGAACAGAGTTTTCATGTTAACAAATAAACATATTGTTCTGCTCGGTGGAGACGCCCGTCAAATTGAAATTATTCACAAGTTATCAAGTTTAGATGCACAATTAACTTTAGTTGGGTTTGATCAATTGAATGATGGGTATATTGGTGCGACTAAAGAAGTAATTGAACACGTTGATTGGTCAAAAACGGATGCCATCATTTTGCCGGTAAGTGGTATGAGTGTAGATGGACATATCGATACGATTTTCTCGAATGAACCGATCATATTTAAAGAAGAATTTTTACTTGAAACACCTGAGCATTGTGTTATTTACACAGGAATAAGCAATGACACGTTAGATTCGATCGTGAGTTCGTGTGATAGGTCATTAGTAAAGCTAATGGAACGTGACGATGTAGCTATATACAATTCGATCCCCACTGCAGAAGGAACTGTCATGATGGCTATTCAGCATACGGATATGACCGTGCATCGTTCCAACATTGCTGTTCTTGGATTAGGGAGAATCGGTATGTCGTTAGCACGAACATTTGCGGCATTAGGAGCTAAAGTGAAGGTCGGAGCGAATGATCCTGCACAAATTGCGAGAATTACAGAAATGGGATTGGAACCATTTCATACGAATCAAATCATTGAACATGTAAAGGATGTTGACATTGTGATCAACACCGTACCAAGTATGATTTTAACGGCAAAAGTATTAATGGGGATGAAGTTACATGCTCTCATCATTGATCTTGCATCAAAACCAGGGGGAACTGATTTTAGGTTTGCCGAGAAGCGCGGAATAAAAGCACTGCTAGCTCCAGGCTTGCCTGGAATTGTCGCTCCTAAAACAGCTGGTCAAATTCTTGCTGCTGTTTTAGCGGATTTGTTAGCGGAGAATTAAGAGTTGAAGGAGGATAATAAATGGGATTAGAAGGCAAGCACATTGGTTTTGGAATATCGGCATCACATTGTACGTATGAAGAGGTTGTTCCTCAAATTGAAAAATTAAAACAGCTAGGTGTAAAGGTAACTCCTTTCGTATCACATAATGTCCAGACAACGGATACGAAATTCGGTACAAGTGGCTATTGGTTAAATAAAATTCAAGATTTAACCGGACAGTCAATAGTTGACTCCATTGTAAAAGCTGAACCATTTGGTCCGAAAACACCTCTTGATTGTATGATCATTGCTCCAATAACAGGGAATTCAACGAGTAAGCTCGCTAATGCACAGACAGATGGACCTGTTTTAATGGGAGCGAAGGCTACGCTTAGAAGTGGGAGGCCAGTCGTCCTTGGTATATCTACAAATGATGCACTTGGATTAAATGGAGTCAATATAATGCGATTAATGGCAACAAAAAATATTTATTTTATTCCTTTTGGTCAGGATGATCCTATGAATAAGCCAACCTCTCTAGTAGCAAGAATGGAAGCATTAGTTGATACTGTTGAGTCTGCTATAGCTGGGAAGCAATATCAACCTGTCTTAATCGAAAAGTTCAAAGATTAAGCAAATTGCGGTGTTGCACAAAAGCCAACTATCCCTTACAGTTTAATAGGAGAAAAAATTGAAACGAACTTGTCTTGGATATGCTATAATCATTCCATCTATTCGTTATTAAATTGTAGTAGTGAAGGGAGATTACCAAAATGTCAAATCAATTTCATGTAGCTGTTGTTGGTGCAACAGGCGCAGTAGGTCAACAAATGCTTAAAACGTTAGAGGAGAGAGACTTTCCGATTGGAAGTTTAAAGTTGCTTTCTTCTAAACGTTCTGCGGGGAAAGTAATCACTTTTAAAGGTCAAGAATATACTGTAGAAGAGGCAACTTCTGAGTCATTTGAAGGTGTGCAAATTGCATTATTTAGTGCAGGGGGATCTGTTTCCAAAGCTCTCGCTCCTGAAGCGGTAAAGAGAGGTGCGATTGTCGTTGACAATACGAGTGCATTTCGAATGGATCCAGAGGTGCCATTGGTAGTCCCAGAAGTAAATGAAGAAGACCTAAAAGAACATAATGGTATTATTGCAAATCCAAACTGTTCAACGATTCAAATGGTCGTAGCACTTGAACCGTTACGTCAAAAGTATGGCTTATCTAAAGTGATCGTTTCAACGTATCAAGCAGTATCAGGTGCTGGTCTTGAAGCGATTGAAGAAATGAAACAACAAACTAAAGATATTTTAGAAGGCAAAGATGTTACTCCTGAGATTTTACCTGTAGGTGGAGATAAGAAACATTATCAAATTGCGTTTAATGCGATTCCACAAATTGATCTATTCCAAGATAATGGGTACACATTTGAAGAAATGAAAATGATGAATGAAACGAAAAAAATCATGCATATGGCAGAGCTTGAAGTGGCTGCAACATGTGTACGCCTTCCAGTTGAAACAGGGCATTCAGAATCAGTTTACATTGAAACTGAAAAAGGTGGAGCAACTGTTCAACAAGTAAAGGAATTGCTTGAAAATTCTCCTGGTGTCACGTTGCAAGATGACCCTGCTAATCAAGAGTATCCATTAGCTTCAGATTGTGTCGGGAAAAACGATGTCTTTGTAGGGCGTATTCGTAAAGATTTAGATCGTGATAATGGCTATCACATGTGGATTGTTTCTGATAACCTCCTTAAAGGGGCAGCATGGAATTCTGTTCAAATTGCTGAAAGTCTCGTGAAGCTTAATCTTCTAAAATAAAAAAGAAGGTGTATCATGAAAGTCATCGTCCAAAAGTTCGGTGGCACGTCTGTCCGAGATTTATCTAGTCGCCAGTTAGCAGCAGACCATGTCCGAGAGGCTGTTAAAGAAGGATTTAAAGTGATTGTTGTTGTTTCTGCTATGGGAAGAAAAGGTGAACCTTATGCAACAGACACTCTTTTAAATTTAATTGACACAAAAAGATTAATGCCACGCGAACAAGATTTACTTGTTTCGTGTGGTGAATTAATCTCGGCGGTCGTCTTTACTGATTTATTACGATCTTTAAATATAAAGGCAACGGCTTTTTCTGGTGCAAAAGCGGGATTTCAGACAAATGACGAATTTACGAATGCAAAGATTATGGCAATGGACTGTGATAACCTTATCCAACAGCTCGATCTCGTAGATGTTGTTGTCGTTGCTGGATTTCAAGGAATAACAGTCGATGGAGATATTGCGACACTTGGTCGTGGAGGTAGTGATACTTCAGCTACGGCACTTGGCGCTGCTGTGAAAGCAAAATGGGTCGATATCTTCTCAGATGTAGAAGGAATTATGACTGCTGATCCTAAAGTTGTACAGGAAGCAAGGCCTTTACATGCTATTACGTACGAGGAACTATCTAACTTAGCTTATCAAGGTGCTAAGGTCATTCACCCTCGCGCTGTCGAAATTGCCATGCAAGCACAAGTTCCGATCCACATACGTTCAACGTATTCCAAACAAAAAGGTACGACAGTTACAACGAAGCAACAAATACGTGATCGTTTAATTACTGGTATTGCCCATCGTAATGGTGTGTCGCAACTAAAGGTATCTTCTAAAGATGGTGAATTTGATTTTCAAGAAATCGTTTTTAAGACAATGGCCAAAGCCCAAATTAGTATTGATTTCATAAATATGAATCCTAATGGAGTTATTTATACAGTTAATCAACATGAAGTCGATAGGGCTATTTCTGAATTAGCAAAAGTCGGCTATACACCTGAAGTGGTACGATATTGTGCGAAGGTATCTGCTGTAGGTGCTGGTATGGCAGGGGTTCCGGGTGTAACCGCACAAATTGTTAGTGCTCTATCACAAGAAAATATCCAAATTCTCCAATCAGCTGATTCACATACAACGATATGGGTTCTCGTAAAGGAAAAGGATTTAACCCGTGCCGTTAATGCTCTACATCGTATCTTTCAACTTGATCAAGTGGAACACCAACAAGGAGTGGAAGAATGATGGACATCGGAAAAGTCATAACAGCAATGCTAACCCCTTTTGATAGCGAAGGAAAGGTTGATTATGAACAAACGAAAAAGTTATTGGATCATCTAATTGCTAATGGTAGTGATGCTATTATTCTAGCTGGTACGACAGGTGAGTCACCTACATTGACCTATGATGAAAAAGTTAGCTTATTTCAGCTAGCTGTAGATTACACACAGAAAAGAGTTCCTATTATCGCTGGAACCGGAACAAATAATACTCGAGCATCCATTCATCTTACAGAAGTGGCTACGAAGCTCGGTGTAGACGGAATTATGCTCGTTTCTCCTTACTACAATAAACCCTCACAACTAGGTATATATGAACACTTCAAAGCTATTGCTCAAGCAACCCATTTGCCTATCATGCTCTATAATATTCCGAGTCGAACAGGAAGTCAGATTGATGCTAGTACAACGATATCTTTGTCGAAGATTGCGAACATTCAAGCAATTAAGGAAGCTAGCGGTGATCTAGAACAAATTGCTACAATTATTGAAAATACAGATGACCATTTTCAAGTCTATACAGGTGATGATTCTCAAACCTTACCGTCATTAGCAATTGGCGCGAAAGGTGTAGTCTCCGTATCTGCGCATCTTATCGGTAAAGAGATGCAAAAAATGATACACGCCTATTTAAATGGCAACGTAGTAGAAGCAGCTCAATTACATCGCCAGCTGTTACCTATTATGAAATCATTATTTATTGCACCTAACCCTGTATGTGTGAAATATGCTATTTCTCAATTGCATTTCAACGTTGGTTCAGTTAGGTTACCACTAGCTCCCATTACAAAAGCAGAAAAAGAATTAATCGATCAACAAATAAGACAAATTTAAAATGATTAAATGACAGCACGTTCAGCTATAACGTTGAACGTGCTGTTGTGTTGAAGAGTTCTGATTATAAACATTTCCATAACGTTCATTCATAGTATAATCGAGGAAAGACAGTCTTGTGTTTTAATTTGCTTTTCATGTATACTATGGATAGATGATTTGTTCGGGTTAGAAATGGAATCAATGTATTGGATGAGCTGAGTGGGTATAAGTATGCCTTCATGTATTTATTGCATTCGAATAGTACGTATGTTCGGTTTGTAGTTGGCGGAAACTCGGGAATTCTCATATGCAGCTATTCATTGAAGTCATTTTAGAAGTTGGTTTTTCTAAACAAGTTATTTTAATATAGAGTATTGATGTAGGAGGAACATTCATTGACAAAAGAAAATAATGAAAAAGTGCGTGTATTTGCCTTAGGAGGAGTCGGTGAAATAGGTAAAAACATGTATGTTGTTGAAGTAGACGAAGATATTTTAGTTATCGATGCAGGTCTGATGTTTCCTGATGATGACATGCTAGGTGTAGATATCGTCATTCCAGACGTTTCTTACCTTGTAGAAAATGAGGATCGAGTAAAAGCAATCATTTTGACACATGGGCATGAAGACCATATCGGAGGTCTTTCTTATGTGCTAAAGAAAATAAATGTCCCTGTTTTTGCGACAAAACTAACATTAGGGTTAGTTGAAGAGAAATTAAAAGAAGCAGGAATCTTAAAAGACGTCAAATTGAATTTGGTTGATCACAATTCAATTTTAACAATTGGTTCAACGACTGTGTCTTTCTTCCGAACAAATCACAGCATTCCTGACTCTGTTGGTATAAGTGTAGAGACGACTCAAGGGTCCGTTGTACATACAGGGGATTTTAAATTTGATCAAACACCTGTAGATGGGAAGCATGCTGAAATTGGAAAGATGGCAGCAATTGGCCAAAATGGAGTCTTATGTTTATTATCTGATAGTACGAACGCAGAGCGCCCTGGTTCAACGAAGTCAGAAACTGAAGTTGGACAAGGAATAGCAGAAGTATTTGATCAAGCTGAAGGTCGAATTATTGTCACAACCTTTGCTTCAAATGTACACAGAATCCAACAAGTACTTCAAGCTGCTGTAAAGACAAAGCGTAAGGTAGCGGTAGTTGGGAGAAGTATGCTGAAAGTGGTTAAGATCGCTGCTAAGCTAGGTTATCTAGACATTCCTAAGGGATTAATTACTGAAGTAGAAGATGTGAATACGTATCGTGATGAGCAAGTGGCCATTTTAACAACAGGTAGTCAAGGTGAGCCGATGTCTGCCCTAACGCGAATGGTTAAAGGCGCTCATCGTCAAATTACGATTAAAGTGACAGATACGATTATTATAGCCGCTTCTGCGATTCCTGGAAATGAGAAATCAGTTTCCGCTATTATAGACAAGCTTCATCGAATTGGTGCTGAGGTTGTCTATGGACAAGCGAAGGTTCATGCTTCGGGACATGGAAGTCAAGATGAGTTGAAGTTAATGCTCAATTTAATGCGTCCAACATACTTTGTTCCTATTCATGGTGAGTACCGAATGCAGTATGCGCACAAAGAGCTTGCAATGACAGTAGGTATGAATGCTGAAAATATTTTTCTTGTTGATAAGGGAGAAGTTGTTGAATTCGTTAATGGCCAAGCTAGAGTAGCAGGTAAGGTTCCATCTGGCCACGTTTTAATTGATGGCCTTGGGGTTGGTGATGTAGGAAATATTGTCTTACGTGACCGACGTTTATTATCAAAAGATGGAATTTTAGTCGTTGTCGTTACACTTAACAAAAAGACAGGAGAGTTCATTTCAGGACCAAATATCATCTCACGAGGCTTTGTCTATGTACGTGAATCAGAAAAGTTATTAGATGATGCGAATGAATTAGTTACGTCTATATTAACAAAGTGCGTAAATGAAAAAGTAAATGAATGGGCTTCTTTAAAGAGTAATGTCAGAGAAGGGTTAAGTCGTTTCTTGTTTGAAAAAACGAAGAGAAGACCGATGATTTTACCAATAATTATGGAAGTATAGATATTTAAAGCTGATCCTATAAGTGCAAACACCTATAGGGTCAGTTTTTTAAGTTTGATCACACTTTCTTCATGAAGTGGACGTAATCGCTTATATAAATAAGGTTCTTAGCAGGCTATTTATCTATTCTAAATGACCACTGACAAATGTTACATTTGCTTTCACAGGTTCACTATGATTAAAAAGAGAATTTTGTGAATGAAGCTAACGAAATAGCTCACTCACGACTGTCGAATAAATAGTCCTTCCTAGTCGCATACTGAGGTTAGATAAGCCTAAAGGAGGAAAGTGGCCAATGATGTATGGAACAAGTGAAAATGATCCTCAAGCACCACAGCAGCCAGAAAAAAATCCACAGAAAGAACAAAAAAGTGATCTTGTGGAGAAGATCCAAGAGCTAGGTCAAACGAGTGTTCCTGACATGGGGCAATCAAATATTCATTGTATGACAATCGTCGGTCAAATTGAAGGGCACATGCAATTACCCCCACAAAATAAAACGACGAAATATGAACATATTATACCTCAGCTCGTAGCAATAGAACAAAATCCAAAAATTGAAGGGCTACTTCTCGTTTTAAATACGGTGGGAGGAGATGTGGAAGCGGGTTTGGCGATTTCGGAGATGGTTGCATCAATGTCCAAACCTACTGTAACCCTCGTGTTAGGAGGCGGACATTCCATTGGTGTCCCAATAGCTGTTGCTGCCAATTATGCTTATATTGCAGAAACGGCAACGATGACGATTCACCCTGTTCGATTAACGGGTCTTGTGATTGGTGTCCCTCAAACATTTGAATATTTAGATAAAATGCAAGAACGAGTGGTGAACTTTGTAACGAAGCATTCGTCGGTTAGTGAGGAGAAGTTTAAAGAACTAATGTTTTCAAAAGGAAATTTAACTAGAGATATCGGTACAAATGTAGTAGGGACGGATGCGGTTTCATATGGGCTTATAAATGAAGTTGGTGGTATTGGTCAGGCATTAGCTAAGTTAAATGAATTAATTGAGCAATATAAAAAGGAAAAGCCTGAAGGAGATGTCATTCAATGATCTTATATACGATGATGCCACAGGAATATATCTTTCCTCATGATGACCATACTTTTTTAACTCAAAAAGTGATTTCTAGTGAAGCTGGGCCACTTATTGTTGAGCAAATTAACCCATCTCAATATCGAATTGTTAGGTTATTAAGTAGCAATGCAAATGATTTTTTAAATGAGAAATATACACCTGGAACGATTATTCAAGCAAATCCCCAACTTTAGTAGTTTAGTCCCCTTTCTTCTTGTGCTATAATTATGTTCAGCAAAGGATCGTCAGAAGCAGTCAATAATTGACTGCTTCTTCTAGTATGTCTTTTAAGTAGAGGTGAATGAATTGGCAAGACGAAAGAAAAAAAGAAAAACCGAGTTTAAGTCACAACTTACATATGAGCTCATCGGTCTCGGCTTATTAGTCATTGCCGTTGTTACATTTGCACGTCTAGGTACGGTAGGGGAAGTATTTGTTCGATTATTCCGTTTCTTTTTAGGTGAGTGGTTTATCTTACTTGCCATCGCATTACTTGGAACTGCGCTGTATCTAATGATTAAGCGAAAGACTCCGGTTTTTTGGTCTCGACGCATGTCTGGGGTGTATGTGATTGCACTCGCATTTAGCTTGTTAGCACATATTAGCTTATTTAATCAGCTAAGTGGGAGGGAAGGATTCGAGGATCAATCCGTTATTCGTCAAACATGGAGACTTTTTTGGCTGGAAATGCGTGGACAAGCTCCAATCGATGACCTTGGTGGTGGAATGGTAGGAGCTTTTTCATTCGCTATTAGTCACTTTCTATTTGCCGAAGCAGGTACATATTTCTTTGGTGTTATTCTAATTGTAGTTGGAATAATCCTGTTAACAGGCAAATCGATATCTAATTTAATGAGTAAAGGCTTTAGAAGATTTTATACGTTTATTTTCGATACATTCCACCATCTAGGAGTCGAAAGTAAGCAAGCGTGGAAATCTTTCATGAATCGATTAAAAGAAGAAAAGCAAGTTTATAATGAACGAAAGAAAGAGCAAGAGGTGGATGTACAAGAATTGGAGGTTCAAGAATCAGAGCCTGAAATAGTCGATTTCACGCAGCGAGTAGGTCAACAGGAAAGCGTAGACGAGGAAAAAGAAAATGATTTGAACGTGTCGTTAGATTTGGAAAAGAGTTCCGAGGCTCAATTATCAACGGATATGAGTAATCATTTAGTTACAGGAGAAGAGTTAAATAAAGATTACCTATTACCTGATATGGATATACTGAGTTTACCTAATAATCCAAGTCAATCAAATGAAAAAAAACAGCTTACAGCAAATGCGAAGAAATTAGAGCAAACGTTAGAGAGCTTTGGTGTGAAAGCGAAAGTATCGAAGGTCCATTTAGGACCAGCAGTTACGAAATATGAAGTTTACCCTAATGTTGGTGTCAAGGTTAGTCGAATCGTAAACCTTGCAGATGACCTTGCATTAGCACTTGCTGCTAAGGATATACGAATGGAAGCGCCTATTCCAGGTAAGTCAGCCATAGGTATTGAGGTTCCTAACCATGAAATCGCTGTCGTTACACTACGAGAAGTGTTAGATTCGATACAATCAAAGAAAGAGGAAAATGTACTTGCTGTTGGCTTAGGACGGGATATCTCTGGAAATCCAGTTTTAGCTCATCTTAATAAAATGCCACACTTGCTTGTTGCTGGGGCAACAGGAAGCGGTAAAAGTGTATGTATTAATGGTATTATTGTCAGTCTATTATTAAAGGCAAAACCTCATGAAGTAAAATTGATGATGATTGATCCAAAAATGGTTGAATTGACTGTATACAATGGTATACCTCATTTGTTAACACCAGTAGTAACAGAGCCAAAGAAGGCTTCACAGGCGTTGAAAAAAGTTGTTGCAGAAATGGAAAGGCGTTACGATTTGTTCTCTCATACAGGAACGAGAAACATTGAAGGATATAACGAGCTTGTACGTCGTCAAAATGAAGAGGAGGACGCAAAACAGCCGATGCTACCATATATTGTTGTTGTGGTCGATGAGTTGGCTGATTTAATGATGATAGCATCTGGAGATGTTGAAGATTCGATTGCAAGATTAGCACAAATGGCACGAGCAGCGGGTATTCATATGATTATCGCAACCCAGCGTCCCTCAGTAGATGTCATTACAGGTGTCATAAAGGCGAATATCCCTTCTCGAATTGCATTTGGTGTCTCTTCTCAAACGGATTCACGTACAATTCTAGACTCAGGTGGTGCCGAGAAGCTATTAGGTCGAGGAGATATGCTTTACTTGCCAGTAGGAGCTATAAAACCAACGAGAGTTCAAGGTGCTTTTCTATCTGATCATGAAGTAGAGTCGGTTGTTCAATATGTTATTTCACAGCAAAAAGCGCAATACGAAGAAGAAATGACTCCTTCTGAAGAGCCCATCATTGAAGAAAAAGTAGCTGATGAGCTTTATGATTCAGCGGTAGAATTAGTTGTTGAAATGAATACTGCGTCTGTGTCCATGCTTCAACGAAGGTTTCGTATTGGCTATACGAGAGCAGCGAGGTTAATTGATGAAATGGAAGCACGAGGGATTGTTGGACCGTATGAAGGTAGTAAGCCAAGAGAAGTTTTAATTAGCAAACGAAATGATGACGAAGCAACATCGTAATGGGGAAGGAGTGGCAAACTTGATTAAAGCAGATCAGAGACCTTTATATTTACAAGTTATCGAACGGTTAAAAGACGATATTGATAACAACCTATATGCAGAAGGGGAAAAGCTCCCATCAGAGTTTGAACTTTCAAAAAATTTAGGTGTAAGTCGAGCTACATTGCGAGAAGCTTTACGAGTATTAGAAGAGGATGGGGTTGTGATTCGCCGCCATGGAGTGGGGACTTTTGTTCACTCAAAACCGTTGTTTTCTGCAGGTATTGAAGAACTTCAAAGTGTGACGGATATGATTTTTAAGGCGAAAATGGCACCTGGCACTATTTATTTATCGTCTGCAGTCCATGAAGCGACAGAGGAAGACTGCTATCAGTTTAAAGAAGAAGAATTAAAAGAAATATTAGCACTCAAGCGAATACGAACGGCTGATGGTGTACCGGTAGTCTACTGTTTAGATCGCATCCCGTATCGATTCGTAGAAAATCATTCTATACATGAAATTAAATCCATCTTTCATTTTTTGGAAGATGTAGGTCATACGATTACGTATGCTGTTACGCATATAGAGCCGATTGGCTATGATAATGAAATTTCAGAAATGTTAGAATGTGATCCTGAATCCACATTATTATTGCTAAAGCAAATGCATTATGATGAGAACGAACAACCAGTACTCTATTCCTATAATTATTTTCGTGCTGATAAATTTAAATTCCACGTTGTAAGAACTCGTGTTAAAGCATAACCTATGCATGACAGGAAAAGGAGATGATCAGATGCAGTCTATTATCGAAAAGGTTGAAAAGCAAGGTGGGCTCACCGTTCATTTGATGCCCACGGATAAATACAAAACGAATACATTATTACTACTAATACGTGCCCCATTAAATAAAGAAACGGTAGCAAAGCGAGCTCTGCTTGGGCACGTCTTACAAAATGGCACAAGCAGCTCCCCTTCGCGAAAAGCATTACGTGAACGACTTGATGCTATGTACGGTGCAACATTAACGACAGATGTACAAAAAAAAGGAGAAGAACATGTTATCACATTTATGATGGATGTTGCTAATGAACGGTTTTTGAGTGATTCTACTCCTTTGTTTACGAACGCTCTGAACCTTCTAGCGGAAGTGGTAACAGATCCATTTCTTGAAAATGGCCTTTTTTCGGAACAAATTGTGGAGCAGGAAAAGCGGTCATTAAAGCAACGCATCCAATCAGTCTATGATGATAAAATGCGTTATGCCAATGTGCGTGTGACAGAGGAAATGTGCAAAGGTGAGAACTTCGCATTAACTTCATTTGGAACAGTTGAAGACGTTGAAGAAATTAGTGCCGAAGCTTTATATGAATACTATATTGAATTACTGCAAACAAATGCATTCGATTTATATCTCGTCGGTGCACTAGATCAACAGGAAACGCTAGAAAAGGTTAAACAGGCTTTTGAACTACCAGACCGTCAAGTCGTTGTCGGAGGAACGTTAGAAAGTCCGCAAGTGGAGAAAGTGAACATCGTCCATGAAAACCAAGATGTTAAGCAAGGAAAGCTTCATTTAGGCTATCGTACTTATACAACATATGGGGATGCTGATTATGTTGCAGTTCAAGTGTTTAATGGTATTTTCGGTGGCTTTTCTCACTCGAAGCTATTTATTAATGTAAGAGAAAAGGAAAGTCTAGCTTATTATGCAGCCTCCAGGCTCGAAAGCCATAAAGGGATTATGATGGTCATGTCAGGAATTGAGTTTAGTAAATACGATCGGGCGGTAGACATTATTAATGAACAATTAGAAGCGATGAGAAATGGAGAGTTTTCAGAAGGAGAACTGGAGCAAACAAAGGCGATGTTAAAAAATCAAATTTTAGAAACCGCCGATGTGGCGAGAGGGCTTGTTGAACTCCACTACCACCAAGTCATTAGTGGTTCAAATCGTTCATTATCAGATTGGTTATTAAGTGTTGATCAAGTGACGAAGGAAGACGTTATCGAAGCAGCGAATAAAGTTAAGCTTGATACGATTTACTTCTTAAAAGGGAAGGAGGAAGGCGCATGAAGCCCGTCACATTTACACAGATTGAAGAGACGTTGTACCATGAACAATTAGATAATGGCTTAAATATTTATATTTTACCAAAAAAGCAATTTAATAAAACATATGCAACCTTTACAACAAAATATGGATCTGTTGATAATCATTTTAAGCCAATTGGCTTAAAAGATGCTATTAAAGTTCCGGATGGAATCGCACATTTTCTTGAGCATAAAATGTTTGAAGATGAAGAAGGAGATGTCTTTCAACAATTTAGTAAGCAAGGAGCTTCAGCTAATGCATTTACAAGCTTTACACGTACAGCCTATTTATTTTCCAGTACAACCAAAGTTGAAGAAAATTTAGAAACGCTTGTCGATTTTGTTCAACACCCTTATTTTACCGAGGAGAGTGTGGAAAAAGAAAAAGGAATTATCAATCAAGAAATTACGATGTATGATGATAATCCTGATTGGAGAGCGTATTTTGGAGTCATTAGTAATATGTTTCATACTCATCCCGTCAAAATTGATATTGCTGGGACCATTGAGTCGATTGCGCCTATTACAAAAGATTTGCTCTATACGTGCTACCATACGTTCTATCATCCGAGTAACATGTTGTTATTCATTGTCGGACCAGTTGATCCTAGAGAGGTCATGGAGCAAGTAAAAAGAAATCAGCAGAAAAAAGAATTCGCTTCACCAGAAGACATTAAACGTTACTTCGACGAAGAACCTAATAAGGTAGCAAAGGAACATGAAGTACTGAACATGCCTGTTCAAACACCAAAATGTTTAATGGGATTTAAAGATATAGGTGTGCAAAGACAGGGCAAAGATTTATTACGTCGTGAATTAATTGTTTCAATTTTGCTTGATCTTATGTTCGGTCAAAGTTCTAATAATTACCAGGAGTTATTTGCTGAAGGGTTAATTGATGATAGCTTTTCCTTTGATTATTCAGCTGAATTTGGCTTTGGTTTTTCTGTTATAGGCGGAGATACGAGCAAGCCCAATAAGCTAGCGGCTCAGGTGAAGAATATGGTTACTACATTTAAAAGCGAACAACTTTCTGAGGATCATGTTGCTCGAACGATTAAAAAGAAAATTGGTTTCTTTTTACGATCATTAAATTCTCCAGAGTTCATTGCTAACCAATTCACAAGATATCAATTTAATGAAATGAATTTATTTGATGTTGTACCTACGTTAGAAGAAATAACGATTCACGATTTAAAGCAAGGTTTACAAGAACATTTTGACTTCGAACGGTTTACAGTATTCCAAGTCAAACCAGAGGGGTATCAAGAATAAATGAAAGAAATCGTCATAACAGGAGCTTCTGGAGGGATTGGCGCTGAAATAGCTAAAGAGCTAGCATCTCCAGAATGCTCTCTTTTTTTACATTATCATCAAAATGAAGAAATGATACAGAAAGTAAGGGAAGTGTGCCTGCAAAAAGGGGCGACTGTTAAATTGATTCAAGCTGATTTATCAGCTCAGGAAGGAGCCAAGCAGCTTATTGAGGGTCTTGTGGAGGCAGAAAATGTATATTCCATTATTCATAATGCAGGTATGAGTGAATTTCAATTATTTACGAGTACAACCGATCTTCATTTAGATTCATTATTAAACATTCATCTTATTAATCCTATGAAAATAACTCGCTCGCTTTTGCCTAATATGATCCGTGCGAAAAAGGGGAAAATTATTATGATTTCCTCGATATGGGGGTTAACAGGAGCTTCCTGTGAAGTGACGTATTCAGCAGCAAAGGGCGGAATGAATAGTTTTGTGAAAGCATTAGCAAAAGAGGTAGCGCCAAATGATATTCAAGTAAATGGTGTTGCACCAGGTGCGATTAATACGAGCATGCTTACGGAGCATGGTGTAGAACATATTGATTTATTAAAGGATGAAATACCAGCAAATCGTTTAGGATCAGCGAAAGAGGTTAGTCAGCTCGTTGCATTTCTCCATTCTAATCAAGCAAATTATATTAACGGACAAATTATTTCTGTTAATGGGGCATGGTATTGTTAAATCTTTTCCTAATAGAATGCATATTCTTCAAAAGAACAACAAAAAATACAATTGAAGTTCATGAAGAAGGAGGGGGTATCCATGTCCGTTCTCGATAATTGGGAGCAATGGAAAGATTTTCTAGGTGATCGACTGCATCAAGCTTCTGATGAGGGGATGTCAGCTAATGTTGTATCTGATGTCGCTTATCAAGTTGGAGAGTATTTGGCACAACAAGTTGAACCTAAAAATGAGCAAGAGCGTGTGTTAGCTGAATTATGGAATGTTGCTGATGAACAAGAACAGCATGCAATTGCAAATATGATGGTTAAGCTTGTTCAAAATGAGGGTAGTCATTAATGAAGACATAGCTTGAAAAAGTGAAGTGTTCCATCCAATATGGGGCACTTTTCTTTTATATAAAATAGGGAGAAATGCGATATGATCATTGCACTTATAGAGCTTTGAATTCTTTTCTCGATATTTTGTTATGAATTACGACAAAGTTCTTTCATTTGTATTTAAAATCCATTATGATGAAAGTAAGTAACTACCAACTGACGTAAAGGATGAAGGAAATGACGATTAAGGAATGGTATATTGAGTATGAGATTCATAAAAATCGCCCTGGTTTACTTGGAGATATTTCCTCGTTACTTGGTATGTTGGAAATTAATATAGTTACGATTAATGGTGTTGAAAATAAAAGACGTGGCATGCTAATTAGAAGTACACACGATGATCAAGTCATAAGGTTAGAATCAATTATACATAAGATGGAAGACATTACATTGACAAAAGTACGTGAACCGAGGGTGAGAGATCGACTTGCGATTAGACATGGACGATATATTGAACGCGATGCGGATGATAAGAAAATATTTCGTTTTGTTCGTAACGAATTAGGGCTACTCGTTGATTTTTTGGCAGAAATGTTTAAACGTGATGGTCATTTTCTCGTTGGTGTTCGTGGGATGCCGCGAGTCGGAAAAACGGAGTCTATTGTTGCAGCAAGTGTTTGTGCAAATAAAAGATGGTCGTTTATCTCCTCGACTCTATTACGACAAACAGTAAGAAGTCAATTAGCGGAAGATGAATACACGGATGATCATATTTTTATCATTGATGGGATTGTAACGACGATGCGTTCAACAGAAAAGCATAAGAGTCTTGTTCGTGATATTATGAGGTTGCCTGCTGTGAAAGTCGTTGAGCACCCTGATATTTTTGTCCGTGAGTCAGAATATGAGTTGAATGATTTTGATTGTATCATTGAATTACGAAATGATGATAAAGAAGAAATCACGTATGAAATTGTCGAATCTGGTTTTTCCTCTTTTGATATTAGTTAAAGTAGGTAGGTGTTAAGATTGTCTGAATTAGGTCAACATTTAAAGGAAATTCGGGAGCAAAATAATATCACACTTGATGATTTACAACGAACGACAAAAATTCAGAAGCGATACTTAATTGCGATTGAAGAAGGTCACTATGATCGCTTACCTGGACAGTTCTATGCTAGAGCGTTTATAAAAACTTATGCTGAATCAATTGGGTTAGACCCTGAAGAGTTATTTGATCAATTTAAAAGTGAATTACCTAATCCCAAACAAGAAACGGTTCAGTTGCCATCACGTACAAAACGTTCCAATATATCAGCAAGGCCGACGAAACGTTCAAAGTCTCAGCCTGTGCTAACAACGATCTTAACGATTGTTATACTTGCTATTATTGCGGTAGTAACTACAATTATTATTCAAAATTACTTAGCAGCAGATGGAGCTGAGCAACCTGATATGAATCAAAATGTCGAAGGTGATTTTTATGAAACGGATGATGAAGACTCTGACGTAAATGAAGAAGATGAAGGTAACGAAGATGAGTTAGTTGAAGAAGAGCCTGAACCTGAGCCGGATCCAATTGAATTAAATTTTGTTGAAACACAAGGAATTACATCACTTTATGAGCTAACCGGAGCCTTATTTGACCATGTCCGAATTGAAATGGATGGGACTTCATACATTGACATCCAAAATGGATTAGGACGAACATTATATATGTCAGATACAGGTGAAGATATCGAATTTGATTTCTCTGAGGAAGAGGAGCTGATTTTTAACTTTGGACGATCCACCGATGTTCAATTGTTTATTGACGATCAGCTTGTAGATTTCCCAACTGATTCTGTACATCAAAAGATTCATATTACAATTATCGATTTTGAAGAATAGTTGTCGCTTGCAGTAGTGACAGCTTTTTTCATTCATGCACTTTTAAGGGTCACAAATCAGTGGTGAAATGATTTGTTCATATGATACAATATGGATGTTATTCAATCAGTTTGAATTGTGAAAAGAGGGACTATTTTGAATTTACCTAATAAAATTACGATATCTCGTATATGCTTAATTCCTATTTTTATGATTATTTTGTTAATTCCTTCCTGGGTAGAAGTGTCGTTTCTCGGTACTGAGATGCCACTAAACCATTTAATGGCTGCTCTGATTTTTATACTGGCTGCAGCAACGGATTGGCTAGATGGTTACTATGCAAGAAAGCTAGGCCTTGTAACGAACTTGGGGAAGTTCCTTGATCCATTGGCCGATAAATTGTTAATTACCGCAGCTTTAATCGGTTTAGTGGAATTGCAATTGTTGCCTGCATGGATGGCGATTATTATTATTAGTCGTGAGTTTGCTGTTACAGGTATTCGTCTAGTAGCTGCTGCTGATGGAGTAGTGATTGCCGCAAGTTCACTAGGAAAGCTGAAAACGGTCATTCAAATCGTAGCAATATCAGCGCTTCTTTTACATAATTGGCCATTCCAGCCAATCTCTTTCCCTTTTGCTGGGATTGCTATTTGGGCTGCAACTATTATAACAGTATTGTCAGGTGTAGACTATTTTAAGAAAAACAAACAGGTATTGATGAATTCTAACAATTAGGTGGTCGAACATATGGATGCTGAAATTATTTCTGTCGGCTCAGAGTTGCTTTTAGGACAAATTGTAAACACGAATGCAGCGTACCTTTCTAAGGAATTAGCAGGCTTAGGAATAGATGTTTATTACCAAACGACTGTTGGTGATAACGATATAAGGTTACGTGCAGTCACAGAAAAGGCTTTGGAGCGAGCTGATCTCCTTATTTTCACAGGCGGATTAGGTCCAACAAAGGATGATTTAACGAAGGAAACGTTAGCTGCTATTTTAGGGAAATCATTAATTTATGATGAGCCCTCTTTAGCGAAAATAGCTAGTTTTTTTAAACAACGAAATAAACCAATGTCTGAGAATAATAAGAAACAAGCTTTAATTATTGAGGATAGTAAGGTTTTGATCAATCGATACGGTATGGCTCCAGGCATGGTGATTTCTAGAGGTGAAAAATGTATCGTTTTGTTGCCGGGACCACCAAAAGAAATGATACCAATGTTTGACGACGAGCTTCGTCCTCATATTTTAGCTGAGGGCAATTCTTCGTCTGTTATTGAATCTCGGGTGCTTCGTTTTTTTGGGATAGGTGAGTCACAACTAGAGACAGAGATTTTGGACCTTATCGAACGGCAAACGAACCCTACCATTGCTCCTTTAGCGGGAGATGGAGAAGTAACACTTAGATTAACGGTCAAACATCAGAATGCTGGTTTACGGCAGCAAATGCTTGATGACTTAGAAGGGCAAATACAAAAACGAGTTGGACCATACTTCTATGGATATGGTGATGCATCGATTGTTGAGCAAACCTTTTTGCAATTACAAGAAAAAAAATGTACGATAGCTACAGCAGAGAGTTTTACTGGTGGATTATTTGCAAAAGAGCTTAGTTCACATCCTGGTGCGGGTGATGTCCTGTTAGGAGGAATTGTTGCATATGCGACAAGTGTAAAGAAAAAGCTATTAAATATTTCTGAGCATATCATTGAAAATGAAGGAGTCGTCAGTCATAAGTGTGCCAAAGAAATGGCACTTCAAGCTAAAAGGAAATGTGACTCAGACATCGCCATTAGCTTCACAGGTGTTGCTGGTCCAACACCTCAAGAAGGCAAACGGATAGGTGAAGTGTATATCGCCATTGCAGGAATTGCTAATGAGCCAGTATCCTATCAATTAGATTTATCTGGTGAGAGAAATGAAATTGCAAATAAAGCCGTGAAATATGGCTGCTTTTATTTGTTGAACGAATTGAAAAGGTGGAGTAAAACAGAATGACAACGAATTTTAATGATTTTCAAATTTCAGAACCAATTAAGCGTGCAATTAAAGAGATGGGCTTTGAAGAACCATCACCTATTCAAGAGAAAGCTATACCGGTCATCCTTGAAAGAGGAGATGTGATTGGTCAAGCACAAACTGGTACTGGGAAGACAGCTGCATTTGGAATTCCGGTTGTAGAAAAAGTAACACAAGAGCGCTTTGTTCAGGCTCTAATATTAACGCCAACACGAGAATTAGCGATTCAAGTATCAGGTGAATTACAAAAATTATCTGTGCATAAAAAAATCCGCACATTGCCGATTTATGGTGGCCAATCAATTGGACATCAAATTAAAGCTTTGAAGCAAGGAGTTCAGGTTGCAATTGGGACACCTGGTCGAATATTAGATCATTTACGACGAAAAACGTTAAAGTTAGACCAAGTCCATACTGTTGTATTAGATGAAGCAGATGAAATGCTTGATATGGGGTTTGTTGATGATATTGAAACGATTTTGCGTCAAGTAAATCATGAGCGCCAAACCTTGTTGTTCTCAGCAACGATGCCTCCAGCCATTCGAAAACTGACTAAACGATACATGAAGTCACCTAAGACCGTTACGATTAACAAAGGTGAAGTAACAGCACCATTAATTAATCAAATGTATTTTAAAGTGTTGGAACGAAATAAAATTGATTCCTTATGTCGAATTATTGATAGTGAGGATATCGATTTAGGTATTTTATTTTGTCGAACGAAAAAAGGTGTGGCTGAATTAACGGAGGCTCTGCAAGCTAGAGGTTATCTAGCTGATGGCTTACACGGGGATTTAACACAGTCACAACGTGATGCTGTGATGAAGAAGTTTCGTGATTCATCAATTGAATTTCTCATTGCGACAGATGTTGCAGCTAGAGGAATTGATGTAGAAAATGTTTCACATGTTATTAACTATGATATTCCACAGGACCCTGAAAGTTATGTTCACCGAATTGGTCGAACAGGTCGTGCTGGCAAAAAAGGCTTAGCTTTAACATTAGTGACGCCAAGAGAAATGAAGCATTTGCGTTCAATTGAAAAAGAAATTAAAATGCCTATTCCTTCTCAAGAAGTTCCAACGATTGAAGAAGTAGTAGAAAAGCAACAAAGCTCATGGAAAAAGTTAATTAGTGACCAAGTAGAAGAAGGGGCAAACGAACTATTTTCACCACTTGTTGAAGAGATTTTACAAGAACATCAAGCAGAAGACGTTATTGCTGCTTTATTGAAGATGAATTTTTCAACTGATTCTTCAGTTGAAGAATCTGGCTATCAATTTGGTGAAACAGGTGGCGCAAAAGGAATGGTCCGCTTCTTTATTAACGTTGGTCGTAATATTCAATTGACACCAAAAATTCTAGTTGATGAAATTTCCGAATTAGTAGGTATTCCTGCTAAGACTATCGGGAAAATTGACATTTTTGAAAATTTCACATTTGTCGAGGTGCCTGAAGATGTCGCTCCATTTGTCTATGAAGCGCTTCGCTATTCACGTTTGAATGGTGCTAGAGTGAACTTGGAACCGGCTAAACCTCGTCCAAAGCGTGAAAGAAGAACCCCTACCCGAAATGAACGTTGATCAATAATTTGTTAGGTTTGTCCCGGAGATACGATGTATTTTGGGACAAACCATCTATTTCCCCTTTTTACATCCTACTTTATGTTCGTTATCAAACCCATTTAATTTAGTTATCAAAATAAAAAAACCGAATAAATGTTCGTAAAAACTATTGGCAAAAGATGAAAAACA
Organism: Halalkalibacter sp. AB-rgal2; assembly: GCF_041821005.1. Taxonomy (NCBI): domain Bacteria; kingdom Bacillati; phylum Bacillota; class Bacilli; order Caryophanales; family Bacillaceae; genus Halalkalibacter; species Halalkalibacter sp. AB-rgal2. Next base: position 26,600 of record NZ_JBGUAV010000004.1, on the reverse strand, counting down.
GGTTATGATAGTGTTAACTTCTAGAAAGTAAAAATAGTAAAAAAGAATAGTTTTATATAGAGGAGAGGTTTAATAATGAGTGAACGTAAAGCTGCATTAGATATGGCATTACGCCAAATAGAAAAACAGTTTGGAAAAGGGTCTATTATGAAGCTTGGTGAACAAGCTGAGCAAAGAGTATCAACAATTTCTAGTGGCGCTCTAGCTCTTGATATTGCGTTAGGAGTAGGCGGATATCCAAAGGGTCGAGTTATTGAAGTGTATGGGCCGGAATCATCAGGTAAAACGACAGTTGCACTACATGCAATTGCTGAAATTCAACGCAATGGAGGTCAAGCTGCTTTTATCGATGCTGAACATGCATTAGACCCTGTTTATGCGCAAAAGCTTGGGGTTAATATTGATGAATTATTACTTTCGCAACCTGATACAGGTGAGCAAGCATTAGAAATTGCTGAAGCGCTTGTACGAAGTGGTGCGGTTGATATGATTGTTATCGATAGTGTTGCAGCACTCGTACCTAAAGCTGAAATTGAAGGAGAGATGGGTGATAGCCACGTAGGGTTACAGGCTCGCTTGATGTCACAAGCACTTCGTAAGCTATCTGGTGCTATTAATAAATCTAAGACGATTGCGATTTTTATTAACCAAATTCGTGAGAAGGTCGGAGTTATGTTTGGAAATCCAGAAACAACGCCTGGTGGTCGTGCTTTGAAATTCTATTCCTCTGTACGCCTTGAAGTTCGACGAGCAGAAACGCTTAAGCAAGGGAATGATATGGTAGGAAATAAGACAAAGATTAAAATTGTTAAAAATAAAGTAGCTCCTCCATTTAAGGTGGCGGAAGTGGATATTATGTATGGAGAAGGAATCTCTCGAGAAGGTTCTATTTTGGATATGGCAGCTGACCTTGATATTGTTCAAAAGAGTGGAGCTTGGTACTCATTTGAAGGTGAAAAGATGGGACAAGGACGAGAGAATGCTAAGCAATACTTGAAGGAAAATGCTGATATAACAGAGAATATAGAAGGAATGATTCGTGAGCATTATGGAATTAGTGGCGAGGTACAGGTTTCCGCTCCTTCTGACGAAGAGTTTGAAGAGGTGCCGTTTGATTTAAAGTAATTCAATAAACTAAGACGAATGAACAAAGGTATGTTAAGTCAACATCTGACTTAACATACCTTTCATCATTCTTTCATTTTTATAGGAAATGAGGATAGACAATGAAATTTTTGTATGTAACGGATACGCATATACGTGGAACGACTCCGAAAAATCGATTAGACAGTTACGTTGATACATTAAAGAAAAAATTAGATGAAGTTATTTCAATGGCAAATGAAGAGCAGGTGGATGTGATTTTACATGGTGGTGATGTTTTTGATCGTCCAGATTTATCACCTAATGTCGTAGGCCAGTTTGCTAAAATTTTCAAGCGAGCTAATGCTCCAATTTATGTAGTGGCGGGTAATCATGATACGTTTGGGCACAATCCGGAGACTCTCTCTCGTACAATGCTAGGTCTCATGGACTCATTTGGAGTGATGACAGTCATTCATCCGGAGCAGCCTTTACTATTAGAATTTAACGGAGTTCACATTCAAATTAGTGGGCAACCGTATCATTATGATCTGGATCAACGAGACCCTAAGCTAGATTACTATCCTACTAGAGCAGAACACATAGATGTGGCCATTCATATTGTTCATAGTATGCTTGTCGAAAAAGCGTTACCAGACGGTGTCGCACACACGTTAATTGATCATATTTGGGGAACGACTGCTGATATAACGTTAACCGGCCACTTTCATGGCGGGTTTGGAATAAAGGAGCGAGAAGGTAAATTTATTTGTAACCCTGGGGCGTTAGCAAGAGTGAATAATCATTGGTCTGAAATAAGTCGTAAACCGAAAGTGATCGTTGGAACAATTGAAAGAAACAAGGTCAACCTGCAGGAAAAAACACTTACGTCATCAGAAGCTGGCGATGCCGTTCTAGATCGTTCATTTCTAGAAAAAGCGGTTCACCAAGAGGAGAAATTACATTCATTTGTTCAGCAAGTAAAAGAAGCATCACAGTTTCAATCTCTAAAAATGAGTGATATTATTCAAGAGATAGCATCCTTACAAAATGTTGAAGAAAAAGTGAAGAAGGAAGCATTGCGGAGAATGACACAAGTTGAAGAAAAGTGGAAGGATGGCGAATATGAATAACATCCATTCGGTGCATATTGAAAATTTCCAATCGCATCTAGATACGTATATGGAGTTTGATCAAGGATTAAATATGATTGTTGGTCAGTCTGATAGTGGAAAGACAGCGATCATACGTGCACTGCGTTGGGTGCTATTTAACCAGCCGAGAGGAACGGATTTCTTACGGATATCAGCTGATTTCGTTCGTGTGACCGTTACGTTTACAAACGGTACAGTTATTTGTCGTGAACGCACAGCTTCGAAAAACCGATATACGATACGCCAAAAAGAACAAGATGATTTAATACTCGAAGGTTTTGGTATACATGTACCTAATGAAGTACTAGAAGCACACGGTATGGGTCATTTACGAGTAGATACAGATCATGACCTCGCTCTGCATATTTCTCAGCAATTGGATGGTCCTTTCCTGCTTGAGGAAACAAGTTCAACAAGAGCTAAAGTACTAGGTCGAATAAGCGGTGCCCATTTTTTAGATATGGCTATTAGACAAACAACTAGAGATGTCTCACAGCTTAATCAACGGACTCGACAAGAGGAGGAAACGATTGACAAGCTTACAAAAGAGCTTGAGCCTTTTGGGCATATCGATTTGCTAAAAGAGAAACTTGATTTAGCTGGGCAAGAAATGCAACGACTAGAAGCTTTAATGCAAAGAAAAAAACAATTAGAAAAACTAGCTAATGTTCGTAAGAGAATGATTCAAGAAGAGAACGTTCAACAGAATCGATTAAGACTCGTGAAGGACGTAACAGAATGGGAGAATCGCGTAGTTAGGCTTGAATCTACGTTAAGGAGCTATCAAAGGCTTATAAGCTTACAAAAGCGCCAAAATGTATTGAGTCAGGATCAATCCAAATGTTTATTTTGGATTGATAAGACAAAAGGGATAGAAGCAGCTGAACGTTATTACAGTCAGCTTAGGAAGGTTGTTGAACGTAGAAGAACACTTAAAGCCATTAGCCAACGTGATGAACGTTTAAAACAGCAATTTGCAAATGTGACAAGATCTATTCAAGTGACCTCATTTGTGGACGAGCTTAACATCAACCAAATTGAGCAGATAAGTCATGAAAAAGAACGATTAAAGAGATTGAAGAAGCAACGAATACTTCTTGACAAATCAAAGCAGCAGTCCGAAGAAGTAAAAAAAATAATCGTGCATTTGCCGCCAGTCAATCTTTTGTTAGAGAAGGTTTCATCTTTAGAAAACGAGCAAAAGCAACTGCTTAAATTAAACTCCCTACATTCGACCATAAATGAATACGAAAGAAGAATGAAAGATGGGGTTGCTTTTGTTCAATCTCAGTCTGAAATAGTTGAAAAATATGAAAAAGAGCGGTTGGAGCTATTAATTCAGAAAGGAACGTGTCCAACTTGCGGTCAAGAAATTAAAGAAAAGGAACATCAACATTTACTATAAAGGAGGGGTTCATATGTCCGTAGAGCAGCAGCTTGAACAAATGAAAAAAGCGATAGAAAAAGCAAGAGATACTAAGTACCGTGCAGAGGCCAAATTAGAAGAGCTTGAGAATCAAAAATCACGATTACTTGAGGAATTAGATGAATTAGGTGTAAAACCAGAAGAGCTAGAATCTGAGATTAATCGTTTAGAGCAAACGATTGAAAAGACTCTCAAGGAAACGTGGGAATTGATCCCTAAGGAATTGATTGATCATGACAGTTGAAAATGAGCAAGAACATTATAATCAATTGAAGGAGACATATGAGAGGGCATTAACAAAGTGGAATCGTCTAGATGAACGTAGGAATTTACTTGTGGAGCAAATTAGCGCTAAGAAAGCGGAGCTCGATTCTTATTTTAAAACGATTGATACGTATGAGAAGGCTCGTTTGCTTTTACAACAATCTGCTGAATATGCAAGAGAACAGGCAAAACAGCAAATTGAAACGCTTGTCACAAACGCTCTTCAATACATATTTGGGCCCTTATTTTCATTTCAAATTGAAATTGACGAACATGGAGCGAGACCAATTGCAGAATTTTATGTTGTTTCGGAATATGAAGGGATAAAGGTGAAAACAAAGCCACAAGATGCCAGGGGCGGTGGCGTCGTTGATATTGTAACATTAGCGTTAAGGGTTGCTTTAATTGAAACCATTCACCCAAAACGTGAAGGCCCCCTATTGTTAGATGAGCCAGGGAAGCACGTTTCAGGAGAATATGTGCACGCTTTATTCGAATTTTTGAAATCATTAAGCACGATGTTTAATCGCCAAATTATTATGATTACTCATAATTATCACCTTGCACAATCAGGTGATCTATCTTACGAGGTGAGCATGAAAGACGGGATCAGTGAAGTTTCAAATGTTGACTAGCTTGACAATGCATTAGTTGAGCTTTAAAATTAAGTGGAATGCGATTATTATCATAATTTTTATCTTAATCGCGATCATTTTACATGTATGTTTCATGAAAGTATGAAAAATGACACCCAACAATTAGATAGCAAGAGGAGGTGAAAGAGTGAGCTTTCAAATAGATGTAATCCTCTTCTCCGCTTTGCTTGTTGTCTCTGCAATCGTATTTGCAGTTGTTGGATATCTTGTTCGAAAATCCATTGCCGAAGCAAAAATTACTAGTGCGGAATTTGCAGCTAAACAAATTGTGGAAGATGCGAAGCGTGATGCTGAAACGAGTAAGAAAGAAGCGATCCTTGAAGTAAAGGATGATGTTCATAAAATTCGTACTGAGGCTGAACGTGAAGTTCGTGAACGCAGAAATGAGATTCAAAAACAAGAGAATCGTTTGGTTCAAAAAGAAGAGATTCTTGACCGGAAGAGTGAAACCTTAGATAAGAAAGAGGAATCTTTGGAAAAAAGGGAGGAATCTCTCACCAAAAAACAACGCCAAATTGAAGAGATGGAAAACAAAGTGGAGGAAATTCGGAAGCAGCAACAATTGGAACTTGAAAGAGTGTCCGGATTAACCCGCGAAGAAGCGCGTGAAACTATTCGTCATGAGTTAGAGCAAGATCTTGCTCATGAAACAGCTCATATGATTAAGGAACGAATGGTAGAAGCGAAAGAAGAAGCAGATAAGAAAGCAAGAGAGATATTATCATTAGCTATTCAACGCTGTTCTGCTGACCATGTTGCAGAAACAACGGTGTCTGTTGTCTCACTTCCAAACGATGAGATGAAAGGTCGTATTATTGGTCGAGAAGGACGTAATATTCGTGCTCTTGAGACGCTTACAGGTATTGATTTAATTATCGATGATACACCAGAAGCTGTGATTTTATCAGGATTTGACCCAATTCGAAGAGAAATAGCTCGAACCGCACTTGAAAAATTAGTGCAAGATGGTCGAATACATCCTGCGCGAATTGAAGAAATGGTTGATAAATCTCGTCGTGAAGTCGATGAGTCAATTCGAGAGTATGGGGAGCAAACGACCTTTGAGATGGGAATTCATGGCTTGCATCCAGATTTAATTAAGATTTTAGGTCGTTTGAAATTTAGAACGAGCTATGGCCAGAATGTGTTAAAGCACTCCATGGAAGTGGCACATTTAGCTGGTTTGATGGCGTCAGAACTTGGTGAAGATGTGAAATTAGCCAAGCGTGCTGGGTTATTGCATGATATTGGAAAAGCGATTGACCATGAAGTAGAAGGTAGTCATGTTGAAATTGGCGTTGAGCTAGCTACGAAATATAAGGAGCACCCAACGGTCATAAATGCTATCGCTTCTCATCATGGTGATACAGAATCAACATCTATTATATCAACATTAGTGGCAGCTGCAGATGCTCTATCTGCCGCACGGCCAGGTGCACGTCGAGAAACGCTCGAAACGTATATTCGTCGCTTGGAAAAGCTTGAAGAGATCTCAGAATCCTTTGAAGGTGTAGAGAAAACTTATGCAATTCAAGCGGGACGTGAGGTTCGTATTCTCGTTCGACCAGATGTGGTTGACGATGCACTTGCTCATAAGCTTGCTCGTGACATTACGAAGAAAATCGAGGATGAGTTGGATTATCCAGGTCATATTCGTGTTACGGTTATTCGTGAAACGAGAGCTGTTGAATATGCAAAGTAAAGTGGCGACTTGTCGCCACTTTCTTTTATAGATGGAAGGAAAAGTAAGGAAGCTTTTTGATGGAAGGAGAATGTATGAGAATTTTATTTATTGGGGATGTAGTCGGAGCACCCGGACGTCAAATGGTTCAAGAGTATATGCCAAAACTAAAAAAACAGTTTAAGCCAACACTTACGGTTATTAATGGTGAAAATGCAGCATCAGGAAAAGGGATAACTGAGAAAATCTATAAGGGGTTTCTAGATGCTGGTGCACAGGCAATTACACTTGGGAATCATACGTGGGACAATCGTGATATTTTTCAATTTATTTCACAAGCGAAACATATGGTTAGGCCAGCAAACTACCCTGATGGAACGCCCGGAAAAGGATATACTTATGTGCGTTTTAATGAAATCGAATTGGCAGTAGTGAGTCTAATGGGGAGAACGTTTATGCCTGCATTAGATTGTCCGTTTAAGAAGGCTGATGAGATTCTCGAAGAAGTGTCAAGACGCACACCTTTTATTTTTGTGGATTTTCATGCAGAGGCTACAAGTGAAAAACAGGCGATGGGCTGGTATTTAGATGGACGAGTGAGTGCAGTTATTGGAACGCATACACATGTCCAAACGGCTGACGAACGAATTTTGGAAAAAGGTACTGCTTATTTATCTGATGTCGGTATGACAGGTCCTTATGATGGAATATTGGGTGTTGATCGTGAAGCGGTTCTTCATAAGTTCTTGACAACATTACCTGTCCGATTTGAAGTAGCAGCTGGTCGCACGCAATTAAGTGCAGTTGTCATTGATTTAGACAGCAAAACCGGGTTTGCCAAAAAGGTTTCTCGTATTCAAATTAATGATGACCAACCATTAAACATGATGGAATAATGTTATCGTTTAGGACGTTTAACTAAAGGATCTTTAGGTTGCTTGAATATTTTTGGAATATGATTCGAATTGTTGAAATAAAATGAACTAGATATTGCATCTTGTGCAATTGGTTGTGAACCAATTGGACTGTCGTAATCATGAAAATACTAGGACTCATGGACAACCTACACGTATCCGTTTAAGAGGAGGTACACAAAAATGGAAGTCTTAAAAGTTTCGGCAAAATCTACTCCAAATTCTGTAGCTGGTGCTTTAGCAGGTGTGATTAGGGAAAGGGGTGCTGCAGAGATTCAAGCAATCGGTGCAGGGGCGTTAAACCAATCGATTAAAGCAATTGCAATTGCGCGTGGTTTTGTTGCACCAAGTGGGATTGAGCTAGTGTGTATTCCTGCTTTTACCGACATTGAAATTGAAGGTGAAGAACGAACTGCAATGAAGTTAATTGTTGAGCCTAGATAGGTCAGTCAATCAGATTAGTCGGTTGACAGAAGTAGCTACTTAGCTGATTAATCAGTTAGGTAGCTATTTTTCATTTTCATGTAAAAGATATAACGATGATAATGGCTTTCATCGTAGATACTCTCCTGCTGAAAGCGAAGTATCATTCAGGAGTGGCTTATTTGCACCGATTGTTCGGATTCTCATACAGAAAAAAATTTTGGTCTAGCCTCACTTACAATTTGAATGATTCTAGTAAATTAGATAGGAATATGCTACGATTGCTAAGGTATAAATGAAAATTATGAAACAACTTACTTTTATAATAGATAAATATAAGAAGGGTGGAACAAAAGTGAAGGAGCAATTGTCATGGAAAGTTGGCGGACAACAAGGTGAAGGTATTGAAAGTACTGGTGAAATATTTGCCTCGGCATTAAACCGCTTAGGCTATTTTTTGTATGGATACCGACATTTTTCATCAAGAATAAAAGGTGGTCATACAAATAACAAAATACGTGTAAGTACATCGCCTGTTCATTCCATCTCTGATGATTTGACAATCTTAGTAGCGTTTGATCAAGAAACAATTGATGTAAATATTCATGAACTTAGTGAAGATGGAATAATCATTGCTGATGCAAAGTTCAAGCCCGTTCTTCCCGATCACTACAATTTGACATTAATCGATATACCATTTACTGAAATAGCGACGGAACTGGGAACTTCATTAATGAAGAATATGGTTGCTGTTGGAGCTACAAGTGCGATTATCGGTCTTGAACCGTCTTCTTATAAGAATGTAGTGGAAGACCTTTTTCTTCGTAAAGGTGAATCGATTGTTGCAAAAAACATGGAAGCGATACGTACTGGTGCAAACTTTGTTAAGGAGCGAATTGGAGATACGTTGGAAGGTTACAAGCTAGCAGATGCTGATGGACAAAAACGGATGTTTATGATTGGCAATGATGCCATTGGACTTGGAGCGATTGCTGCAGGTAGTCGTTTTATGGCTGCATACCCGATTACTCCTGCTTCTGAAATTATGGAATATTTAATTGAAAAGCTACCTGAGTTCGGGGGGACGGTTATTCAAACAGAGGATGAAATAGCAGCATGTACTATGGCAATCGGAGCCAACTATGCTGGTGTTCGTGCTTTCACGGCTTCTGCTGGACCTGGTCTGTCATTAATGGCTGAAGCTATAGGGTTATCTGGAATGACGGAGCAACCACTAGTCATTGTTGATACACAACGTGGAGGACCGAGTACGGGCTTACCGACAAAGCAAGAGCAATCTGATCTGATGGCACTTCTCTTTAGTACTCACGGTGATATTCCGAAGGTTGTCATGGCTCCAAGTACAGTTGAAGAGGCCTTTTATGATACGGTTGAAGCGTTTAACCTAGCGGAAGAATATCAATGTCCAGTTATTTTAGTGACAGATTTAGCGTTATCTCTTGGGAAGCAATCGGTTGAACCATTAAATTACAATCAATTTGAGATTAGACGTGGCATCATTGAAACAGAAGAGACGATTCCAGAACGAGAGGAAAAGTCTTATTTTAAACGTTATGAAGTGACTGAGTCGGGCGTCTCAAATCGTGTCTTACCTGGGACAAAGAATGGTATTCATCATGTGACGGGGGTCGAGCATGATGAGGTAGGAAAGCCTTCTGAATCACCGGAAAATCGAAAAGCACAAATGGATAAAAGAATGCGTAAGCTCAATCAATTGAACAAACGTTTTAATCACCCTTTATTTATTCATTCGGAGCATAGGGAAGCCGATTTACTTGTTATTGGTATTAACTCTACGAGAGGGACGATTCAAGAGGTAATTCCACGTTTAGCGAATGATGGTATAAAAGCAAACCATGTCCAAGTGAGATTACTTCACCCGTTTCCTAAAGAAGAGCTTGAACTTGAGATGAAAAAGGCGAAGAAGGTAGTCATCGTTGAGCATAATGCTACTGGACAACTTGCATCTATTATTAAAATGAATGTGACAAATGCGAAGATTGAGAGCATTCTGAAATATGACGGAAATCCGTTTTTACCTAATGAGCTACATCAAGCATGCAAGGAGTTGGTCTAGATGGCAACATTTAAAGATTTTCGTAATAAAGTTAAACCGAATTGGTGCCCTGGTTGCGGAGATTTCTCCGTTCAAGCGGCGATACAACGAGCGGCTGGAAATATTGGACTTGAGCCAGAGGAGTTAGCAGTAGTATCAGGTATTGGCTGTTCTGGACGTATTTCAGGTTATATTCATTCATATGGGTTTCACGGTGTACACGGACGTGCACTTCCGATTGCTCAAGGGGTAAAAATGGCCAATCGTGATTTAACCGTTATTGCATCTGGAGGAGACGGGGACGGATTTGCGATTGGTATGGGACATACCATCCATGCCATTCGTCGTAATATTGATGTGACGTATATTGTTATGGACAACCAAATTTATGGTTTAACAAAAGGTCAAACATCACCGAGAAGTGAAATGGGCTTTAAAACAAAAAGTACTCCTAGTGGGTCTGTTGAATCAGCGTTAAATGTGATGGAGATGGCTTTGACAGCTGGAGCGACTTTTGTTGCGCAAAGCTTTTCAAGTGATTTAAAAGGCTTAGTCGCTTTAATAGAAGAAGGGATCAATCATAAAGGGTTCTCGCTTATTAATGTCTTTAGTCCATGTGTGACTTTCAATAAAGTAAACACGTATGAATGGTTCAAAGAGAACTTAACAAAATTGGATGATATAAAAGAGTATGATCCGTCGAATCGCCTGCTCGCGATGCAAACATTAATGGAGCATGATGGTCTCGTAACAGGATTAATCTATCAAAATAAAGAGCAACCTTCCTACCAAGAGTTAATTAATGGATATGATGATAAACCATTGTCAAAGCAAGACTTGAAAATGGAAGAAGCGAAATTTAACGAGCTAATGAATGAGTTTATGTAATTCATTCCTTTAATAGAGGATATTCTGAATAGATAATTCTATTTGCCGAATTGCGTAGGTATGCTTAATAATTGTTATAAAAAACAAAGAGTCGGGGACATAAAAAAAGTTTAGCTGAGAATCCGAACATATAGAGAATTTAGCGAAGTATATTTCAGGAGTGGTTTATGTTCAACACTGTGTATTTGTTCGATATCTCATTTATGAAAATACTTTTGTTTCAGCTTCATTGTGTACAGCGAATAAACGGGTTATAATTATTTATTGTATGTTTGTTTTAATCGCGTTATTCGAAAGAAAGGAGAGCTAATATGAATGAAGAGCAACGACTAGGAAAAGTAACGAATGCAAACGAAAAAGGTGCTACGCAGGACTTAAAATCCTCTGGTGGTAGCCAAAAAGATTATAGTAAGTATTTTGACTTTTCCAATGCTAAGGTCATTTCTGAGGAAGACAATAAAAAGGTCATTCGCATTGCAGGGCGAGATATTTCGATCTTAGAACAGCCTGATTATCGTCAAGGTAAACGAAGAGGAAAAGAAGAAGTTCAGGTTCTTCGTCCAGATAGCTTAATTCCAGATACGATGAGAGGAATTGGGGCTGGTAAGAAATTTCTTTTACGCACATATGGCTGTCAAATGAACACACATGACTCTGAAAATATGGCTGGTCTGTTACTGGAAATGGGCTTTGAAGCAACTGAAGAAACAGAGGAAGCGGATGTGATCTTGCTTAATACTTGTGCGATACGGGAGAATGCTGAAAATAAAGTATTTGGTGAGATTGGTCATTTAAAACCATTAAAACTGGAACGTCCTGAACTTATTATCGGGGTTTGTGGCTGTATGTCGCAAGAAGAAAATGTCGTTAATCGAATTATGCAAAAGCACCAGCATATTGATTTAATTTTTGGTACACATAATATTCACCGGCTGCCACATTTATTGCATGATGCTATACTAGGCAAAGAAATGGTCATTGAAGTATGGTCAAAAGAAGGAGACATCGTAGAAAATATGCCACGTGCTCGTCAAGGGAAGACTCAGGCGTGGGTGAATATTATGTACGGCTGCGATAAGTTTTGTACGTATTGTATCGTACCTTATACACGTGGGAAGGAACGCAGCAGACGTCCAGAAGATATTATTGCTGAAGTACGTGATCTTGCACGTCAGGGCTATAAGGAAATTACTCTGCTCGGTCAAAATGTAAATGCATATGGAAAAGATTTAGAAGATGTTGAAAATGGATTAGGACAATTAATGGACGAAATTCATAAGATTGATATTCCACGTGTTCGTTTTACAACGAGTCACCCTCGTGACTTCGATGATTACTTAATTCAAGTGTTGTCAAAGGGTGGAAATCTAGTCGAGCATATTCATTTACCAGTTCAACATGGAAGCACTGCTATTTTAAAGCTAATGGCTCGAAAATATACACGTGAGCAATATTTAGAACTTGCTCATAAAATTAAAATGGCGATACCCAATGCTTCATTTACAACGGATTTAATTGTCGGCTTCCCAAATGAAACAGAAGAACAATTTGAAGAAACGTTATCGTTAGTACGAGAAATTGAGTTTGATAGCGCGTATACGTATATTTATTCAGCTAGAGAAGGTACACCAGCTGCGAAGATGAAGGACAATGTTCCGATGGAAGTGAAACGCGAGCGTTTAGCCCGGCTAAATGCCCTTGTCAACGACATTTCAGCAAAGAAAAATGTAGCGTATCAAGATCAAATTGTTGAAGTGTTAGTGGAAGGTGAAAGTAAGAAGAATCCTGATGTATTAGCTGGTCGTACACGGACGAATCGTCTAGTGAATTTCATAGCTCCTAAAGAAGTCATTGGGGAAATTGTATATGTAAAAGTAACTGAAGCAAAAACATGGTCATTAACAGGAGAAATGGTTGAGATGGCGGAGGTAAGGTCATGACAAAAGGATATACACGACAAGAAATACGCACAAAGGCAACAGAGCTTGCCAAAATGATGGCTAGTACAGAAGAGGTTGATTTCTTCAAGCGAGCTGAAAAGCAAATAAATGAGCATGTTAAGATTCAAGAGTTAATTGCTAAGATTAAGAAGCTACAAAAAGAAGCTGTAAACTTGCAACATTATGGAAAATCAGAAGCGTTAAAAGAAGTAGAAGCACAAATTGATGCTTTACATGAAGAAATTGACCAAATTCCACTCGTACAAGAATTTAAAGAAAGCCAGCTTGAAGTAAATGAGTTACTACAAATGGTTTCTAATACAATTTCAAAGTCAGTAACGGATGAAATTATTACATCAATGGGCGGAGATATCTTGAAACGAAGAACAACGAAAAGCCCATTCGATAGCTGTCAATAAAAGGTTAACTGGTAAGGAAGGCATTATTGCTTTTCATACCAGTTTTTTCTTTTAAGTGAGTGTTGCTTTTTTCTGAGGGTGTCGAACAAGTTAAAAACCAAACTTCATCAGTGCCCTTCTTTTATTCTATAGCCTCTTTTTTATATTTTCTGTACTAAATTCATTTATGTTCACATATCGTGTTAGAGATAATACTTTGCTTTCATCTTGTTACTTTCTATTGCACATTGGTCATTCGCCCTGCATAGGATGTCAGTGAAGGAATTGGCGGAGCGAATAAGGCAAAAGCCGTACGAGCGACCGACAACTCGATACGATATGAGAAAGAGGAGGGTTTAGTTTCATGTCTCAAAATGAAAATGTGAATTATCGTGAAATTATTACAAAAGCGGTATGTGGTAAAGGTCGTAAGTTTTTAGATGCAACTCATACGATTAGCCCTTCACACAAACCGTCAAGCATTCTTGGCTGCTGGATCATTAATCATAAATATACAGCTGAGAAGCAGGGTGACACTGTCGTCGTGCAAGGAAGCTATGATATTAATGTCTGGTATTCGTATAATCAAAATACAAAGACTGATGTTGCCACTCAAACCGTTACTTACACTGATGAAGTGGGTTTAACGATGCGAGATGACAACGTTCTATCGAATCAAATGGATGTTATAGCTCGTGCGGTTCAGCAACCAAATACACTTGAAGCAACGATTGCTGAAGAGGGATCGAATGTGAATGTGCAAGTGGAACGAGAGTTTGTCGTTGAATGTATTGGGGAAACAAAAGTGGCAGTAGCTGTTAACCCAAATGGAATCGTTGAAGATTATCCTATAGAAGATTACTCAGACCAAGTCAGTGATGAAGAATATGAAAGACTTGATCCGAATTTTCTTCACGGTGAATTTGAGAAGTAAGGAAAACGAGCAGGTCCAATTAGAGGCTTGCTCGGTTTTTCTGTCGTCTATCATGTGATTCAGACATTGTCTATGCTATAATAATAAAAGCGATTAATGGACGGTGGAGGGAAACGGATGGCACAAGTAACACCAATGATGAAGCAATATTTAGAGATCAAGGCTCAGTATACAGATGCCTTTTTATTTTTTCGTCTCGGCGATTTTTATGAAATGTTCTATGAAGATGCTAAGCTTGCTGCACAAGAGCTTGAGATTACGTTAACAGGCCGAGGCCAAGGGGATGAGCGGATACCGATGTGCGGTGTACCATACCATTCTGCAGACGCGTATGTGTCAAAGTTAATTGAAAAAGGCTATAAGATCGCGATCTGTGAACAAGTTGAAGATCCAAGACAGGCAAAAGGAGTCGTAAAGCGTGAAGTCGTGAAGCTATTAACTCCAGGTACTGTCATGGATGGACAAATGATTAAAGAGAAAGAACACAACTATTTAGTTGCGGTAACAGCGTTTGAAGATGGTTCATATGGAGTAGCGCGTGCAGACTTAACGACCGGTGAATGTGCGGTTACATTATTTGAAGATGATTTTGATGAAGTCATTCATGAATTGATAAACAGCGGTACGAAAGAAGTCGTCATTGCCTCAACATTAACAGAAGATTTGAAACTGAAACTAGAAGAAAGAAAACAGTTTACGATTTCTGTCGAGGATGAATATGATATCTTGAATGGATATGATCATTTATGTGAAAACTTACAATCTCATAAACTCATTCAAGCATTCGGTCGTCTATTGCAATATTTAATTCGTACGCAAAAAAGATCGTTGGAGCATTTACAGCCTGTTATTTATTATCCTAGTAACTCTTATTTAAAAATGGATTCCCATACAAAGAGAAATTTAGAACTGACAGAATCGCTACGTGAAAAGAGAAAGGCAGGGTCTTTATTAGCTGTTGTTGATAAAACAGTCACTGCGATGGGTGGTAGACTTGTGAAAAGCTGGATTGATCGTCCTCTCGTTGACTTGAAGGAGATTGAGGGTCGTCTAGAAATCGTGACAGCATTCAAAGATCATTATTTTGTACGAAATGAGCTTAGAGATGAGCTACGACACGTGTATGACCTTGAACGCTTAGCTGGTCGTATTGCGTATGGAAGTGTAAATGCCCGAGAACTTGTACAGCTGAAACGCTCGTTACAATGTATTCCTGCCATTAAAGAGCATTGCATTCCACTTTTAAAAGAAAAAGTTAATGCTTGGTTTTACAATGATGAAGAGGTAGAACAACTGTTAGATCTATTAGAGGAAAGTCTAGTTGATGATCCACCCATTTCTGTGACAGATGGTGGAATGATTCGTCAAGGCTACCACGATGAACTAGATACATACCGAGATGCTAGTCGTAATGGGAAGCAATGGATTGCAGAATTAGAACAGAAAGAACGTAAGGAAACAGGGATTAAGACGTTAAAAGTAGGCTATAACCGTGTTTTCGGTTACTATATTGAAGTGACAAGGGCCAATGTTCATTTACTAGAGGAAGGTCGCTATGAACGTAAGCAAACGTTGACGAACGCTGAGCGCTTTATTACACCTGAATTAAAGGCGAAAGAAGCGTTAATTTTAGAAGCAGAAGATAAACTTACCCAACTAGAATATGATTTATTTGTCGGCATTCGAGAAGCTGCAAAGGAGTAC
Organism: Halalkalibacter sp. AB-rgal2; assembly: GCF_041821005.1. Classification (NCBI taxonomy): domain Bacteria; kingdom Bacillati; phylum Bacillota; class Bacilli; order Caryophanales; family Bacillaceae; genus Halalkalibacter; species Halalkalibacter sp. AB-rgal2. Next base: position 11,058 of record NZ_JBGUAV010000004.1, on the reverse strand, counting down.
GTAACAATTGTTCAAGCATTAGCCCATTCTATTAGTGAAATTGATGTCCTTAGTGGATTCGCTGAAATTAGTGAGGAAGCGCAATATGTGAAACCACAGTTTTCAAACAAGAACGAAATTGCGATTCAATCTGGACGTCATCCAGTCGTTGAGACCGTCATAAAAAAAGGGGAGTATGTACAAAATAATCTCCTTATGGAGCAGGGGCGTGAGATGCTGCTCATAACCGGACCGAATATGGCGGGGAAAAGTACGTATATGCGTCAGCTTGCCTTAATTGTTGTTATGGCACAAATAGGTTGTTATGTTCCAGCGGAATCGGCTGAACTGCCTATTTTTGACCAAATCTTTACACGCATCGGTGCGGCAGATGATTTAGCAAGTGGTCAAAGTACGTTTATGGTTGAGATGCTAGAGACAAAGTATGCACTGACAAAAGCAACAGAGAATAGTCTGATTTTATTAGATGAAATTGGTCGTGGAACGTCAACTTATGATGGTATGGCATTAGCGCAAGCTATTATTGAATTCATACATGATACAATCCGAGCCAAAACGATGTTCTCAACTCATTATCATGAGCTAACGGCTTTAGAAGGCTCTCTTGAAAACTTAAAAAATGTTCATGTTTCTGCTGTGGAAGAAGAAGGAAAGGTTGTTTTTCTTCATAAGGTCGTTGATGGACAAGCTGACAGAAGCTATGGGATTTATGTTGCTGAGCTTGCTGAGTTACCAGCAGAAGTGACGGGAAGAGCAGACGAATTATTAAAACAGTTAGAATCGACTCCTCTGCTAAACAGAGATAGTGTCGTGAAGGAGAATCAAAGTCAGCCCGAGCAGCTGTCTTTGTTTTCTGACAAGCATATTGAAGCAGAACGAGGGAAATCATTCAAACGGAACGATACGTCTGACAAAGTTACGAAGAAGCTACGTGAAAAGGATGTCTTACATATGACCCCTTTAGAAGCGCTTCATTTCATTAATGATTTACAGAAGTTAATCAAATAGAAAGAGGTGGGGTTCGATGGCTAAAATAATTAGGTTAAATGAAGCGTTGTCTAATAAGATCGCAGCAGGTGAGGTTGTCGAACGCCCTGCTTCGATTGTAAAAGAATTAATTGAAAATGCAATTGATGCAAATAGCACATCCATATTAATCGAAGCAGAAGAAGGAGGCCTTTCTCACATTCGCATTGTTGACAACGGTGAAGGTATGGACGATGATGATGTTGAAACAGCCTTCTTCCGACATGCGACGAGCAAAATCAAACATGATCGTGATTTATTCCATATTTCTACATTAGGGTTTCGTGGAGAAGCACTACCGAGTATTGCATCTGTTTCTTACGTAACAATGCTAACGAGTACGGGGGCAGAAAAGGGAATTGAATTGAAATTAGAAGGTGGTACAATCGTCTCGAAAAATGCAGCACGAGCTCGTAAAGGTACGGAAGTAGTTGTCACAAACCTTTTTTATAATACACCTGCTCGATTAAAATATGTGAAAACCGTTCATACAGAAGCTGGTAACATTAGTGATGTCATTAACCGTCTTGCACTAGCTCATCCGACTATTGCCTTTCATTATCGACATGATGGGAAAGACGTTTTACGGACCGCGGGTAATGGTGATGTTCGCCAAGTTGCAGCTTCCATCTATGGCCGTCAAGTTGCCAAGCAAATGGTTGAAATTAATGGCCGATCGCTAGATTATGAAATTGAAGGTTGGATCGCTAAACCGGAAGTGAATCGTGCATCGAGGCAGTATATTTCGATTTTTATTAATGGGCGCTATATCCGAAATTTTGCCTTAGCTCGTGCAATACAAGCAGGGTATCATACGTTACTTCCAATCGGCCGATATCCGATCGGAGTCTTTTCAATTAATATGGATCCTCAGCTCATTGATGTGAATGTTCATCCTGCTAAGCTAGAAGTGCGTTTAAGTAAGGAAGAAGAGCTTTCGCAGTTATTAACGGAAGTGATTCAAAAAGCATTTAAGAAAGAAACACTTATTCCAGAGGTGGATACTCGTCAGAGAAGTTCTTTTGAACCTACTGTAAAGGAGGAGCAGTTAAGTTTAAACTTGGAGCAACAGCAGAATGAAATGGATAGAACGATTGAAGATGATCATAATTCCACTAGTACGTTCGATTATAGTAAGTCTGTCAGTTATTCTTTTCAAGAAGGGACAAACCATCAGCTCCATCATGATACTAAGGAACAAGACAGTGAGCTAGAAGAGAGAGTGCAAGAGAGGGATTTAGATAATAAAGAGAATCCAGCATCGCGCGTTCCGACACTTTATCCAATAGGACAAATGCATGGGACGTATATTGTCGCCCAAAATGATACAGGAATGTACTTAATTGACCAACATGCTGCCCAGGAGCGGATTAAGTATGAATATTTCCGTGATAAAGTGGGTCAAGTTACGCGGCAAGTACAAGAGTTAATGGTACCAATTACCTTTGAGTATACGGTGCAAGAAGCACATGTCATTTCTGAGCATATAGATGATTTAAAAGCAGTAGGTATCTTTTTAGAGCCTTTTGGACATCAGTCTTATGTTGTAAAATCTCATCCAAGTTGGTTTCCAAAAGGGTATGAAGAAGAAACGATTAAAGAGATGATTGATTATTTATTATCTTATAAATCAATCAATTTAGCGAAGCTCCGTGAAGAAGCGGCAATCTTAATGTCGTGTAAGGCAGCTATTAAGGCGAATCGCCATTTGCGCCATGATGAAATGTATGCGTTATTAGAATCATTGCGTAAAAGCGGTGATCCGTTTACTTGTCCTCACGGTCGGCCTATTATTGTTCACTTTTCTACGTATTCAATTGAAAAGATGTTTAAAAGAATCATGTAAGGGAAAAGGTGAGAGTAATGTGATAATTACAACAGCTAGGAAACAAATAAAAACACTTGCTAACGAGACTGAAAGAATGAGTCGAGATTTAGGTGCAACTTATTTTTTGCGTGATGATCAGTCAGTCTCAACTCTCGTAAATGAGTACAAAGAAGATGTACTGGTTGTCGGAAAAGATCGGTTAACCTTATATCCTAAAGATGGTGGACACCCTTTCTTTTATCACCCTAATTCAGCCATGTTTCGGGTGAAGCAATTTTTGAAAACAGGATATGATCCACTCGTTGAGGTTGGTCGCTTACAAAAAGGAATGAATGTTCTTGATTGTACATTGGGATTAGCTGCAGATGCCCTAGTAGCAAAAATCGCTGTTGGTGAGAGTGGTTATGTTACTGGTATTGAAGCAAACCGTATTTTAGCCTATCTTGTTCGATATGGATTGTATAACTGGAAAGACGGACAACCTTATTTACTTAATGCGATGAAGGCAATCGAAGTCATTCATCAATCTCACTTCACTTTTTTACAGGGGTGCGAGGATGAAAGCTATGATGTGATCTATTTTGATCCGATGTTTGAGAGCAACATTGAGTCGATTGGGATGAAGGGATTGAAGAGCTTTGCCTTTTATGATGACCTTACATTTGAGACAATTCGTGAAGCGAAAAGAGTTGCCAAGAAACGGGTTATTTTAAAGGATCATTTCCAAAGTAAACGTTTTGAACGGTTTGCGTTTCATGTTATTAAAAGACAGCATGCGACATTTCATTACGGTTTTATTGAAAAATAGGTTTGAATTTCCAAAAATCAGGAGATAATGATGAAAGAAAAATTATTAGTCATTGTAGGCCCTACAGCTGTAGGGAAGACAGCACTTAGTATTGAGCTTGCCAAACGCTATGATGGTGAAGTTATTAGCGGAGATTCAATGCAAGTCTATAAAGGAATGGATATTGGAACAGCTAAGGTATCTTTGGAAGAGCAACAAGAAATTCCACATCATTTAATCGATATTAAAGATATTGAAGACTCTTTTTCCGTTGCTGATTTTCAGGCAAAAGTGATCCCGTTAATTACAGCGTTAAATGACAAGCAGAAGCTACCGATATTAGTCGGTGGAACCGGATTATATGTTAATGCCGTTATTCAGAAATATGACTTAGTCAATCGACCTGGTGATAAAAACTATCGGCGACAACTTGAACAAGTAGCGATTGAAAGAGGAACAACATATTTACATAAACAATTGCAGGAGCTTGATGCCAAAAGTGCTGAACTTATTCATCCGAATAATGTACGGCGGGTGATTCGAGCATTAGAATTAACGAAGGTGCTAGGTGCTCCATTTTCTGAGCAACAGCAGGAAGAAGAGAAGGACAGTCCCTACGATTTAGTGTATATTGCTTTGTCTATGGAACGGGAGCTGCTGTATGAGCGAATTAATAAGCGAGTCGATCTAATGATGGAGCAAGGGTTGTTAGAGGAGGTGACGAATCTGCATAGGCAAGGAATTCGTCATTGTCAGTCCATTCAAGCAATTGGTTACAAAGAGCTCTATCAATATTTAGACGGAGAAATTTCATTAGATTTAGCGATTGAGCTATTGAAGAAAAACTCTCGACATTATGCAAAAAGACAGCTCACTTGGTTTAGAAATAAGACCAACGCAAAGTGGTTCGATATGACAAATGGATTACATTCTGATGTTTTTTTTGAAATATGCCGATTCATTGAAGGACAATGGACTTCAATGGCGAAATAAAAGAGATAGTCAATTAGAGGAGGAGTCCTGATGAAACAACAACCTGTAAATATTCAAGATCAATTTTTAAATCAATTACGTAAAGAAAATATTCCGGTCACAATCTTTTTAACGAATGGCTTTCAAATTCGTGGACTTGTTAAGGGATTTGATAACTTTACGGTCATAGTTGAATCAGAAGGGAAACAGCAACTCGTATTTAAGCATGCGATTTCCACATTTGCACCTCAACGCAATGTTCAGCTTAAATCTGAGCCTGAAGCATAGAATGGAAAGCGGTCAAAGAAGCAGCTAAGTTAAAGGGCACTGAAAAAGTTTGGGTTTTACTTTTTCGGTGCCCTTTAAGCATTGTGCGAAACCGTAGTCTAATGAAATCCTGACAGAAGATGAGAGAGGTTCAACAGCATTGTAAAGTTGGACATAAAGGTCTGAAATAAGTTTTTTCAACTTCTTATATGAACTTGCTTTGAATAGTTATCATATAGTTATTCTTTTCTATAAGTATGCTAATGAAAAAAGTGAAAGAGAAGGGTGCTGAAAAAGTTTGACTTTTAACTTTTTGGTGTCCTTTAAGCAATGTGCGAAACCGTTGTCTGTTTTGAAAAGCTTGATTCTAGTGAGGCCTTTGCTAATCAAATCTTAAACCTCTAAGAATTTATAAGATTCTTAGAAGTTTACTCGATGAGGAAGTAGACGGTGTTGCGTGAGAAGTCGGCTTCACTCGTTATACGTTCCACTTTTAGAAACGCTCAACCTATTGTAACGGCTCAGCGCTACGCAATTAAGATGGAACAAAATAGGCTTTTGTCTCATATAATATAGAAGATCATATTGGACTGGTTTTTGTCAGCGAAGGGGTGAACATCATGGATAACCCAGCGTATGTGAGAAAAAAAGGTCGCATTAATGTTGTGCTAACGCAAAAACAAAATGAATTTGAGGAAGAGTCCTTATTTGAGAATGAAGAATCTAAAATAGAGCATGATGTATTAGCACGATTTGAACAGGAGCTAGGAGAATATGTTGGATTAGAGGAAGTGAAACGGCTCGTTAAGGAGATTTATGCGTGGCTATTTATTAATCGTTGTCGAGAAAAGGAAGGACTAAAGGTGACAAAGCAAGCACTTCACATGATTTTTAAAGGAAATCCAGGTACTGGAAAGACGACAGTTGCTCGTTTAATTGCATCATTCTTTCATGAAATGGGCGTGTTAGCTAAAGGTCACTTCTTAGAGGTTGAACGCGCAGATCTAGTTGGTGAATATATTGGTCATACCGCCCAGAAAACTCGTGAGGTGTTAAAAAAGGCACATGGAGGTGTGCTTTTCATTGATGAGGCCTACTCTCTTGCGCGTGGTGGTGAAAAGGACTTTGGCAAGGAAGCGATTGATACGCTAGTGAAAGCTATGGAAGATCGTCAACATGAATTTGTATTAATTTTAGCTGGATATTCAGACGAAATGGACTATTTTCTGTCCCTAAATCCAGGATTACCTTCACGTTTTCCGATTGCCATTGATTTCCCTAACTATTCAACAAATCAATTAATGGAAATGGTACGAAGAATGATACATGACCGACAGTATACGTTAACGGATGATGCACAAAAGCACGTAAAAGATCATTTGCAGAAGATTAGAAGTGAAGAGGAAGGGACATTTAGTAATGGACGGTATGTTCGAAATATGATTGAGGAAGCGATTCGTTTTCAAGCTGTACGGCTATTACGTGATGGTACATTTGATAAGGATTCATTAGTTACGATCAAACGAATGGATTTTCAGTTTCACTCTTCACATGTTAAAGTAAACTAATTGAGTAGCCTGCTTTATGAGCAGGCTTTTAAATTTTGCTTTGCTCATGATATGATGAGGAAGGATATTAAGGAAAGGTGTGGCTTGATTGGAAGAAGTGATAAAGCGAGGAAATGAGCAGGTCGTTCTCATTGGCTGTCAGTTGGATAGTGATGACGAACGTTTTGACTATTCCATGAGTGAATTAAAGAGCTTAGTTAAGACGGCTCAAGGTACAGTTGTTGCGACAGTAACTCAAAAACGTCAAAAGGTTGACCCATCAACTTACATAGGAAGAGGAAAGATTGAAGAACTAGTTGCGTTTTTAGAGGATACAGATGTGGATTTAATTGTTTTTAATGATGAGTTAACACCGAGTCAAATAAGAAATGTTTATACGAGAACGAAAGTAACAGTCATTGATCGAACTCAGCTTATTTTAGATATATTTGCAGCTCGTGCAAAATCGCGTGAAGGGAAGCTTCAAGTCGAGCTTGCTCAGCTTTCTTATTTGTTACCGAGATTGGCCGGTCAAGGTATCGCTTTATCGCGTCAAGGTGGGGGAATTGGTGCGAAAGGTCCTGGTGAAACAAAGCTAGAATCAGACCGCCGCCATATTCGCAGAAGAATGGATGAGATCAAACATCAGCTTGAAACGATAGTCAATCATCGAAAGCGTTATCGAGCTCAACGTAAACGAAATGAAACGTTACAGGTTGTGTTAGTTGGTTATACAAATGCTGGGAAATCAACCCTTCTTAATCGTTTAGCAAATGCAGAGACGTTGGAAGAGAATCAGCTATTTGCGACACTAGATCCAACAACGAGAAAGTGCTCATTAACAAATGGATTAACGATCTTACTTTCGGATACGGTTGGCTTCATTCAAGATTTACCTACAACTCTTGTAGCAGCCTTTCGCTCCACTTTGGAGGAGCTAATAGAGGCAGATTTATTCCTTCATGTTGTAGATTGTTCAAATGCTGATCACGTACAGCATGAAGGGACAGTGAAACAATTAGTTGCAGAACTTGGCGCACAGCACATTCCACAATTACTTATTTACAACAAAAGTGATCAAAAAATAGTACCTTTTGTCCCTTCCTATCATGATGATTCCATTGAAATTTCTGCACTGGAGTCTGATGACATTGACGCATTAAAAGAAGCAATTGAAGAGAAGCTTCTTGAGCAAATGGTCGCATATCATGTTCAGTTGTTTGCGACAGAAGGGAAATTTCTGGCTAAATGTAAACAAACAACGGTCCTAAAGCAAGCGGAATGGAATGAGGAAGGCGAGTATTATGATGTTCGTGGTTTTGTTCATCAAAATACAGCCATTGGTCAAGAGTTAATGAATCGGATGAAGGATGAGGAAGAGTAGAATGTACAATGATTTTCAACATCAGGAACGAATTGAAACGTTAACGCTCGAAATTGATAAACAGATTGAATCGAGACATAAGGAAATTGAACAAATTGCAATCATCAACCAAGCAAAAGTGATGAGGGCATTTAAACAAAATAAAGTTTCCGATTTTCATTTCACACCTTCGACAGGATACGGTTACGATGATATTGGACGAGACACACTTGAACAAGTATATGCAGATGTTTTCAAAGCTGAAGCAGCTCTTGTACGCCCACAAATTATTTCAGGGACACATGCGATTGCTACGACTCTTTTTGGAATTCTCAGGCCTGGAGATGATTTGCTTTATATAACGGGTCAACCTTACGATACGTTAGAGGAAATTGTCGGTATTCGTGGAAACGGAAACGGTTCTCTAAAGGAATTTCAAATTAATTATCAAGCTGTTCCGTTGTGTGAGAATGGCTGGATTAATGAAGAACAAATTAAACAATCGATTTCAGGAAAAACGAAAATGATTGGTATTCAACGTTCAAAAGGGTATAGTGATCGTCGTTCATTTACAATTGAAGAGATTGAACAGATGATTTATTTTATTCGAAAAATAAAATCTGACGTTATTGTGTTTATTGACAACTGCTATGGGGAATTCGTAGAAATAAAGGAGCCAACTGAGGTGGGTGCTGATATTATCGCTGGCTCTTTAATTAAGAATCCAGGTGGTGGAATTGTTAAAACGGGAGGGTACATTGTAGGGAGAAAGGATCTAGTAGAACTCGCTTCCTACCGATTAGCTGCTCCTGGGATTGGAGCAGAAGGTGGGGCTAGCTTGTACAGCTTACTCGAAATGTATCAAGGGTTCTTTTTATCACCACACGTTGTATCACAATCATTAAAGGGTGCGATTTTTACAGCGGCATTGTTAGAAAAATTAGGGATGAACACAAACCCGAAATGGAATGATAAACGAACGGACCTTATTCAATCGGTCAGATTTCCAACAGCGGAAAAAATGATTACTTTTTGCCAAGCGATCCAAGCAGCTTCGCCGATTAATGCACATGTTACTCCACAGCCAAGTTCAATGCCTGGTTATGAGAATCCGGTGATTATGGCTGCCGGAACCTTTATACAAGGAGCAAGTATTGAATTGACAGCTGATGGACCGATACGTGAGCCGTATATGGCGTATGTACAAGGTGGATTAACGTATGAACATGTAAAAATTGCTGTTTTACAAGCATTAGATTCGATTTTATAAAAGGGCATTCGTTGACTTGGTAGCAACAATCTAGTAAGATGAAAATTGGATAACTATAGCAAATTGATATCAATTATATAACAGATTGAGATCATACGAATGAAAGACAAATAAGCTTAGCTTATTTTCTTAATACAATTATGAAGAATGTTGAAAGGGGACTACATACTAATGGCAAAGTACACAAGAGAAGATATTTTGCGTATAGCTAAGGAAGATAATGTTCGCTTTATTCGTCTTCAGTTTAGCGACTTGCTTGGTACGATCAAGAATGTTGAAATTCCTGTAGATCAATTAACGAAGGCACTCGATAACAAAATGATGTTCGATGGCTCGTCAATTGAAGGGTTTGTCCGTATTGAAGAATCTGATATGTATTTATATCCAGACTTAGAAACGTGGGTTATTTTCCCATGGACACCGGAAAAAGGGCGCGTTGCTCGCTTGATTTGTGATGTCTATCAACCAGGTAAGCCAGGTGAAGAACCCAAACCATTTGAAGGGGATCCACGCGGCGTATTGAAAAATGTTTTAAAAGAAGCAGAAAAAATGGGCTATACGAACTTTAATATCGGACCTGAGCCAGAATTTTTCTTGTTTAAAAACGATGAAAACGGTGAGCCGACTCTTGATCTAAACGACAAAGGTGGATATTTCGATTTAGCTCCAACAGATTTAGGAGAAAATTGCCGACGTGATATCGTTTTAGAGCTAGAAGACATGGGCTTTGATATTGAAGCATCTCACCATGAAGTTGCTCCAGGGCAACATGAAATTGATTTTAAATATGCGGATGCAGTGACAGCTTGTGATAACATTCAAACATTTAAGCTTGTTGTCAAAACGATTGCTCGAAAGCATGGTTTGCACGCAACGTTTATGCCTAAGCCACTATTTGGTGTAAATGGCTCAGGAATGCATTGTAATATGTCACTCTTTACAAAGGAAGGTAACGCTTTCTTTGATGAATCAACTGAATCACAATTAAGTGAAACAGCTATGCAATTCTTAGCTGGAATTCTTGATCACGCTGAAGCTTTTACAGCTATTACAAACCCAATTGTTAATTCATACAAGCGTTTAGTACCTGGTTATGAAGCGCCTGTATATGTTGCATGGTCAATGCGTAATCGTAGTCCACTTATTCGTATTCCATCCTCACGTGGTATTAGTACTCGTATCGAAGTGAGAAGTCCCGATCCGGCAGCTAATCCATATTTAGCAATGGCGGCGATGTTAGCAGCAGGACTTGATGGAATTAAGAAGAAGAAGACTCCACCTCCAGCTACTGATCGTAACATTTATGTCATGAGTAAAGAAGAACGTGTGGAAGAAGGCATTGCTGATCTTCCAGCAACGTTAAAAGAAGCAGTAGACAAGCTTATTCAAAATGATACGCTCGTACGAGCTCTTGGTGAGCATATTGTTGAGAACTTTGTTGAGGCAAAAGAGATTGAGTGGGATATGTTCCGTACGCAAGTCCATCCGTGGGAACGAGATCAATATTTAGAAGGTTATTAATACTAGGAACCCTTGACACTTTTGGTGTTGAGGGTTTTTTATTTCTTTTTCTTAAATTGATGTCTATTCATGAAATAAACGAAAAAGAGAGCGATCACCACGAAAAAACCCTTTGGTCGCTGTAGCAAGGTTATCATCTCCTTTATAAATAAAAGTCTTATTAACTTTTACTTTCATTATATGCTAGCGAAGGAGAATGAGAGAAGGTAAGAACCCTTTTTCGTGCTATAAAGGCTATAATGATAATATGATATAATGACAATGGATTGAATTTGAAGGGAGTTTAGGATGAGTAAAAAGACTGTTATTTTAATTGCATATGTTCTCACATTGCTTTTCTTTTTAAGAAGTGTAACACTCGTGATTTTTGCTGATGGTACAGGTGGATATGGAATGATTATTGTGTCCGCTCTTGTCATGACCTTTTTATTAAGGTGGTATTTAAAAGAACGTCAAAAAGAAGTAAATAAAGATACA